>NZ_JAQMUA010000195.1:0-8698 GCF_028330895.1 Kamptonema animale CS-326
TACCAATTACCAATTACCAGTTAACAGTATATCGACGGCTTCGGCTAGATTGCTGACAATTAAATCGGGTTTGTACATTTCTAATTGGGTGCGATCGCGAATCCCGCAAAGCGCTCCCATAACCTTGACACCGTGCGTTTGTGCTGCTATAATATCCGCTTCCGTATCTCCCACCATCCACACATCAGATGCAGGGGGAAGTTCGGCTATGGCTTTCGCCATTAGCAGAGGTTTGTCTTTGGTATCGCCAGTTTTAAGATAATCATTGGGGAGACAATAACGCCTGTCTAGGGGAAAAAATCGCCCTATATCACAGCGGCTAAAGGCTTCGTCGAGTTCGCGATCGCGCCGCATTGTCATTACCACTAAATCAATTCCTGCCTGTTGCACTCTTTCCAAGGTTTCCAAAGCGCCAGGAACGGGTTGGTCGTAAACTAAATAAGGGAGCGTGTGGACTGTTTTGCGACGATTCTGGGCAAATTCTGCCGCTTGATCTGCGTCTAATCCTGAGATGATACCGATTTGGGTTTCGGGAGTGCGCGATCGCTTCATTTGCCAAAACTCCTGTTTCGAGAGCTCGCGGATTTTTTGGTCTGGACGCTGAACCTGTGCCAGACATAGCTGATAAACTCGATAGTAGCGTTCCGAAACATCCATAATCGGCCCATCGAAGTCAGTAATAAGTCTTAGCATCTGGTGTAGTTACGTTAAGTTTTAATACAAATTGTTAGTTATTATATCATTCCCCTGGAATTCTCCTATAGAACCTTCTGGGCAGTTAGGACACTCACTCATTGCTAGAACCCGCTGATTCTCTTCTCTTATATTCCCTTATTCCCTTATTCCCTATATTTCCTAGCCCCTAGCCCCTAGTTATAATTGACATGACCAAGCTAGCGGAGTAAAGTCTAGAGGGGGTGATACCCCTTATCATAACTTTAGCAATAGTCAATATTTACTTAGCTAATTTCAGATTAAATTCAAAATTTCTGTGCCCAAAATCCAAAATCAGGGCGATTATAGCAACCTTCTTGGCAGTTAGGACACTCGCTTATTGCTAGAACCCGCTGATTCTCTTCCCTTATTCCCTATATTCCCTTATTCCCTTATTCCCTAGCCCCTAGCGATCCTTTCAAAGAAATGCTCTAAAAAAGAGATGCTTCAAAAACTGACTTTAAATAATAAAAATAGCGTGGAATTTCTCCTCGACAAACTCTTATCCTTGCGCCGGATTGAGTATTTGACCCTAGATCGGGAACTGAAGATTAGAGAAACATCATTAAAAATACAACAATTTGCAGATTTTCCAAGTGAAGTAGTACCGGGAAATGATGTGCGTGCTGGCTTTTTGGAACTGATAGGATTGGAAGAAATTCTTATAGAGATTATTAAGCAACCGCAGAAACATTTCGAGCTACAAGGAATTGCAAGAAATTTTAAAAATAGCTCTTGTTTATATCTAGATTTATATATTTTTGGATATCAAGAAAGAGACAAGGATGAAAAATTAATTGTCTTTTATGAAGATGTCACGGACAACATGACAGCAAAGCAAGCATTAGTTCAGGTAGCTCACGAAACAAGTCTTTTGCTGAGCGCTTTAGCTACTGCCCACGATTATATAAATAAAATATTTAACTCCATAGCAGATGTGTTGTTAGTAACAACGGCAACAGGAAAAATTAAAATAGTTAATCAAGCTGCCCAACTATTATTTGGATATAGCGAAGCCGAATTAATCGGACAGCACATTACGCTGATTACTGCTGAAGAGAACTTGTTGCGCCAAGCAAGCCAAGTTCTGTCTTCAGTTGACAGCAACGCTGCAAATCAAGTAACAGTAGTTTGCCAAACTAAAACAAATTTAAAGCTCTCAGTCGCTTTTTCCTGCTCTATAAGTCAGACAGATATCAACGGCCAACGAGGAAGTGCTGACTTCACCCAATATTTTGTCTATATCGGTCGGGATATCACCGATCGCGAGCGCATAAAAAAGCGGCAGGCAGCACATTATGCTGTCACTCAGATTTTATCAGAATCTACTTCTTTAGATGACGCAACTCCCAAAATTTTACAAGCTATCTGTGAAAACTTAGGATGGGATATCGGCGAGCTCTGGACTCCAGCAGATGGCAAAATCAGCAGTCAAGTGAGCGATCGCGCTCAAGTGGGTCACGAACTCATATTTTCCTGTCTCCGTCCACATTCTCCTCTGGATGCGACTCCGTGTTTGCAAAGGGTAGGAGTTTGGTGGCAGCGATCGCTTCAGGTTTCTAATTTCATGGAAAATTCCGAGGCAATTACCTTAGAGCCAGGTAAGGGTTTGCCAGGAATAGTTTGGGTAAGCGGTTGCACCCAATGGATTACCGATCTTGTCAAAGATCCTAACTTCCAGGGTTCAGAATTGGCCGCTCAAGTGGGATTACGCTCAGCGTTTGCTTTCCCAATTCATACTAACGGCGAAGTGCTGGCAGTAATGACTTTCTTTACTGTAGAGGAACAACCGCCCGATCGAGAATTACTCGAAATGATGACTGCTACTGGTTGCCAGTTAGGGCAGTTTTTTAAGCGCAAGCAAGCGGAAGAAGAACTGCGAGCGGCGGAAGCTTCTATTCGCATTTTATACGAACAGGAGAAACAGCAAAGCGAAGAGCTAAATCTTAAAAATTTTGCCCTAGAAAAAACAAAGCAAGAGTTAGAAGCTGCTAACCGAGAATTGCAGCGTATTGCCTCTATAGACGGCCTGACTCAACTAGCAAACCGCCGCTGTTTTGACGAAACATTAGAGCGGGAATGGAGGCGAATGGCGAGAGAAAGATCGCCGTTGTCTTTGATTTTGTGCGACATCGATTTTTTCAAGTTTTATAACGATAGCTACGGCCACCAAGGCGGGGATGAATGTTTAAAAGAAGTGGCTAAAATCTTTTATCAGAATGCACGGCGTGGTGGGGATTTAGCCGCTCGCTACGGAGGAGAAGAATTAGCTTTAATTTTGCCACTTACCGATGCTAAAGGAGCGTTGAAAGTAGCAGAGATAATTCGGAGCGATTTGCAAGCTAGAGCAATTCCCCACGCTGCATCTAACGTCAGTAAATATGTCACTCTTAGTATGGGAATAGCTACCGTTGTACCTACCCATGAATCGTCTTTTGAGGCATTAATTACTGCGGCAGATCGAGCTCTGTACCGTGCTAAAGCAGGTGGGCGCGATCGCGTTGCGACTAGCTTTTAAATGCCCTCTTTGCTCAGACTTCCTCGTTTAATTTGCTCTCGTTCGATTGCTTCAAATAAAGCTCGAAAATTCCCCTCTCCAAAACCTTGAGCCTGGATTTGTTGACCCTTAACCCACGCTTTTCGGCGTTCAATTAACTCAAAAAATAAAGTCGGTTGCTTAAATATTGGCTGAGTAAAAATTTGCAGTAACATCGCTTCCGAAATGTTTTTCTGCCAATCTACTAAAACTTGACACACTTCTATTGCCTCCCATTCAGCACTAGAAAGATAGTTCTCCGACTGCTGCCGCAATTCGCTGTAATAGGTTGATGGAACTGGTAAAAAAGGTAAGCCACGCGATCGCAATTCAGTAACCACCTGTAAAATATTATTAGTTTGCAAAGCTATGTGCTGAATTCCAGCCCCCCGATTGGCATCCAAAAATTCTTGAATTTGGGAATTAGCTGATGCTGGTTCATTAATTGGTAATTGCACGCTACCACTAGAATGAATCATGACTCTGCTGCGTAAAGCTGACTTTTTAGTTTGAATTTCAAAGTTTTGCTGTGGCTGAAAACCTAAAGTATTTTGATACCACTTTACTGCTAGTTCTAAATCTCCAGTTTCAACGTTTAGCACTGCATGATCTATGCTGGTAAACAGTGCTTGACTATTGGTAATTGGTAATTGGTAATTGGTAATTGGTGATGGGTAATTGGTAATTGGTAATTGGTGATTGGCGATCGGTGATTGGCGATCGATCGAAGTGGTGAAAGGGAGCGCCTGGTCATTTGCAGAATCAGATTGCCCTAAAATCGTGAAAAGCTGACCGACTGTTAAAGGTGTTTTTTGCTCTATTAAAGTATGAGTTAAATCTCCCCAACCAGTAATTTTAGCAAACTTTAAATAGTCTTGTTTTTGCTGGATTGGCTGCAAAACTTTAGCGCCATGAGTAGTAGCTTGTGCCATGACAGATTCAAGATTGCCAACTCGAAAAGCGATATCTGCAACGCCGGGAGGATGCAGTTTCAGCCAAGTAGCGACAGGGCTGGCGGCTGTCAGAGGCGAAGATAAGATAAAACAGATATTCCCGTTGCTAACAACTTCGGTACAAGTGTTGTTATTAGCAGCACTTGCTATTGCTTGAAAACCTAGCTGGCCAACAAACAAATCGCGCAAGGTGGGTGCATCTTCAACGTAAAAGTGAATGCGATCGAACTCCATGAAGTTAAGTTAAATTTACTTGACTAATTGGGTGAATTTGTGCAACTCTCTAAAGAGTGATTTTTTACAGTACCGCCATGGGCAATTTATTTAACAATCCGTTCCTCCGGGCAGCAGGGGTTGCAGCTATAGCTTACGGCATTTTTCAGTTACTAGCTAGAGCTTTATATGCTTTTGCCAGAATTGCTGAAAGTTTTTCTCGCTGGGTTAAGTGGTCTTTTTTGCCTTGGAGTGACGAGATAGCGATTGGTTTGGGGGTAGCTTTCTTAATTGTTGCTGCTGTGACTACGAGCCGCGATCGCTAAATTATCGGATCTAGCAACGAGATCGACTCTGGTTGCACTGCGGTTAGAAAAATAAGTGACTTTCCGGCTGAATATTAATCTCCATCGGGACTGCTTGCGGGTCAGCGGAAAGAGCAAATATAATTGCATTAGCAGCGGTTTCAGGAGTCAACATTTTTGAGCGATCTACTTTAAGACTGACGCGATCCCAAAATGGTGAATCAATACCGCCGAAATAGAATATTGTAAACTTAATTCCATAACGCCGTAACTCATCTGCCATGCACTTTGTAAACCCAACTACGCCAAACTTAGAGGCACAATAAGCTGCTGCCATTGGCATTGAATGCTTGCCCAAAATTCCTACTACATTGCAGATGTGGCCTGTTTTGCGTTCTTTCATGGCGTTGGCTGCGGCTTGAGAAGTATAGAAACTACCTTTTAAATTCAAGTCAAGCATTGCATCTAAATCAGCGGGTTCTAACTTGTTCCATTGTTTAAGAATACCTGCGCCTGCGACATTGACTAAGGCATCAATTTGACCGAAGCGACTAAGTGTTTTCTGCATTAACGCCTCGACTTGTTGCGGATCGGTGATGTCACAAGGCACACATAACACCTCTGTCGGTAATTCGTTAGCTAGCGCGTCTAACCGACTGCTGTCTCTGGCGGCGATCGCTAAACTAGCGCCAGATTTTGCCAGCTTGTGCGCTACTGCTGAACCGATACCGCCAGTCGCACCCACCACAACCACAACTTTGTCCTGCATATTGCTTTACATTTCTTTACGTCTTTTTTGATCGTACACCCATGCAGGGGAAGTGAAAGTTTAAGGCTTGGCGATCGCAACCAAACTCTTCGCGCCTGAATCAGTCACCCTAAAAGCGGGAGAAGACTTTAAAAAAGTTGTTAATTTCCTGCTGAGGCCCAATTCTTTTACCAGAGAAGTAACAGACTTGCCGTAAGCTTGATAAAAAGCTTCACCTAGTTCTCCAACGAATATTTTTTGTCCGTTAGCTTTGCTTTCCATTAACTTAAGCAGTTCGAGCAGAATTTTCTCTAATTCTGCTTTGGAAGTAATATTTCCGTTGACACTTGTATCCTTTACATTTTTCTGTTCGCTCTGCGAAGATGGCGCGATCGCAACCAAACTTTTCTCGCCTAAATCAGTCACATCAAAAGCGCTGCAAGACTTTAAAAAAGTCGTTAATTTGTTGCAGAGGCCCAATTCTTTTAGCTGAGAAGTAACAGACTTGCCGTAAACTTGAGAAAAAGATCCACCTAATGTAGCAACTAATATTTTTTGTCCGTTAGCTTTACTTTCGATTAACTTAAGCAGTTTGAGCAAAATTTTCTCTAATTCTGCTGGTGAATTAATACCCCCTTTTAAATGGGTGTCCTTTGCATTTTTATTTTCACTCTGGGGCGGTTTTGCCTCATTTACAACCGCAGTCTCCATCGGCGCTATCTGAGGAATAACAGCTTCAATCTTCGCACTACCACCATTATTATTTTTAACACTATCACCCCGATCGTTTAAACTAATTTGATAACGAGATTGAACTAAACTAGAAATCGTAGCTAAATCAGTCAAGCGCTCGCTCAGAGAATGTTGTTCTCCATCGATCCACTCTTTTAATTTACTCATTAACCCTTCAAAATCGGGAATTTCTGCACCGATAATCGGTGAATAGTATTTACTTTCGCCTGTAGCGTAGTTTTCGACAACAAGATTTTCATCTTTTCGCAGGACTCGATAAACTGTCAGTCCCTGGCTTTGTAATTCGTTGCACAAGTGTAGTAGCAAACTGTCGCCAGAACAGACAAATATCTCTTTAGCTGTTGGATAACGTAGAAAAATAGAAGCGCCAACAGAGATCATTTTGCCGTCAGCATTACTGGCACCACTGGGAACATGAACCAGTTGATATCCACGTTTATGTAGTTCATTATCCTGAGTACCAATAGCGGAATTTCTCCAGTTAGCAAAAGCAATTTTTACTCGGAGAGGATAGCTGCATAAACTTTCTAAAAATTGTTCCATTTTGCTATCTAATTTTAGGTTTTCGGCATCAAGTAGCAAAATAGCTAAACCGGGATACTCGGCAATTGAAGGCGTTGAGGCAATTGGTTGTTTTACAGGCAATATCTGTGGTAATTCTGGAGAAATGCTCGTAGCAAGCTGAATCTGGTTGGTAGGGGGAAATTGACCATTTTCTGGGGTTTTTTCAAAGGTAGCGATCGCAGATGATTCCAAGTCAGGAGTAGAGGCGTAGGCCAAGCGGGCCGCAGGCATCGCACTTTCCTCTACTACTGCACCGCTTGCAGCGCTAGCGGGTTCTAGAAATTGCTTCCCGCAGCTTTTGCAGAGATAACGCTGCCTACCATTATGACGACCATTTTTGCGGTATGAAGTAGAATCACACTTGGGGCATTTCATGGGAGCGATCGCGCAGTCATGTATAGAAATTATATCCCTACCTTGGCTGTTTTGAGCAAGAAATTAGGATTTAATCAGTCCAACTTGCCAACCTTTGGCTGTCTTTTTTAGCTTCAGAGAAGAACAGGACTGCAAAAATTTAGGGAATTTGTTGCCCAGATTAAATTCTTTAATAATTTGAGTAATAGGTTTGGCATATTTTCGGTGAAACTCACTGCCGACATTGGAAACAAAGACATAATTAATGGTTGATGTCGCTGTTAAAGTCTCAACTATATTGACAATCGCTATCTCCAGCTCTTCAATAGAATTAATCTCGTTTAAACTCTGAGGAATGACAATATCTTTCTTAACTGGTAAATTGTTAATAGATGCTGGTTTAGCGATCTCGTCTATATCAAATAAAGTTAGATAAGTTTGAGAACTATCTGAGGTTTTGTGAATAGCAAACTCGGTCGGATAATCTAGAAAAATATCCCTAACCTTAGTTCCTGGTAGATGAGTTGTTGCGATTTGACTGAGTGCTAAGTTATAATTTTCTTTATACAATTCGGAGATGCGAGAAAGCTTAACCCATTGATTTTCTGTGCGTTCTTGTTCAGCTTTAATTAACTCTTTTAACTGGGAGATAAATTCTTCTAGAGATGGAATTTCCTGGGAACTGACGAGAGAATATTTCTGAGTTTTTCCAGTCTTGCTATTTAAAATTGTGATGTAGTCTCCCTGCTTGCGGACTTGATGCACAGTTAATCCGTGAGCTTGCAGCGTATTGCGGAGATGTGTTAGGGCCTGGTCGGAGGAACAGACTAAAATTTCTTTAGCAGTGGGATAGTGTACGAAAATAGAAGCTCCTACAGTAGCCATTTTCAAGTCAGCACTATCTTTTCCTGGGGGAACGTGAATTAGTTGATAGCCGCGTTCGTGAAATTCTGCATCTTTCTTACCCATACTGCGCCAATTAGCAAAGGCAACTTTGATTTGGATAGGATAGATACAAATTCCCTCTAATAATTTTTCGGTTTCGATATCTATCTGTAAGTTTTCAGCATCTAATAGCAAGATGGCGATACCTGGAGAAGGCTGGGAACCGTTACTGTTTGACGAATTCTGATTTAAAAAAGCTGAGTTATTTGATGGTAAAACTTGTGTTGTTGGAGAGACAAGCTGGTGAATTTCTAGAAATAATCGGCTGAATTGAGGAGAATTAACGAATTCCGGTGCTAATAAAATTTGCAGGTATTTTTTCGCGATCGCCAGTAGCGATCGCGCGTCAGCCGCCTGAGAGAACCCTGCTGTCAATTTTTCCTTCAAGGTAGATTGACTCTCGGCTCTATGCCAGGGAGTTTTCCTGTATTTTGCTGCTATCAATTCAGGATGCTGCTGCTGGATAGAAACGACAGTTTCGCAGATATGGCGGCTGATGGCGCTGATAATGACCGATTTTTGAGTCACTGGCAAGCTGGAGCTATCTTGCATGGCCCTCCACAAGCAAGAATGGTCTTTCCATACATCATAGGACAGTGGAGGGTGGAGAAGA
>NZ_JAQMUA010000196.1:0-3230 GCF_028330895.1 Kamptonema animale CS-326
AAGCCGCAATTAAACTAAATCCCTATTAGGGATTGAAACTTAGTAGGAGTAGACTGCTCATTAAGCTTGAGCAACCGCCGCAATTAAACTAAATCCCTATTAGGGATTGAAACAAAAACCAAGGATGTGTATATCAGGGAATTAGAGGAAAAGCCGCAATTAAACTAAATCCCTATTAGGGATTGAAACAAATTTTTTCTCAGGAAATTCAACCCCAACTTCTGAGCCGCAATTAAACTAAATCCCTATTAGGGATTGAAACGCTCTCTGTGGCAAATGCCGCCCTTGACATCAGCCGCAATTAAACTAAATCCCTATTAGGGATTGAAACGGGATTGCTTTTTGGTATGGAGCACCTAGCGATCGCAAAGCTACAATTAAACTAAATCCCTATTAGGGATTGAAACACCCGATCAATTGTTACTAAGCGAGATATAATTTTCTCGAACTACAGTTTTGTAAGGCTTTCGCCTAGCGAAGCCTACATTATTGAGAATCGCTAAAATCAAGAGCTCGCAAGACGAAAGCCTTTTTCTCTGACCAAAGTGACATCATCGGAATTATTTATGACTTGATTTCAAGTTGGCATTAGGCAAAAATACTGATAAAATAGACTATAGTATTTATCCCAATGGACTTTGAAATTACCTCAATACGACTTTCTATATCGCTTTCTAAAAATCGCTACTGTCAACGTAGCCTCGAATATTACAATACCCTTATCCGGTGCAGTCAGCGTAGCTTTCCTGGGACACCTGTCAAATATTAGTTATTTAGCAGGAGTAGCATTAGGAGCTATTTTGTTTGATTTTCTCTACGAAAGTTGTTCGTTTATCAAGTCAGGAACAACTGCAATTACATCTCAAGCAGTTGGACGAGATGACCGAGAAGAAATGCTTCTAGCAGGGCTACAAAATGGTTTAATCGCTTTGGGATTGGGTATGCTTTTTCTGCTGCTGCAATACCCTTTGGGAAAGCTCGGCTTTATGTTGTTAAACGCTACTCCCGATGTGCAACTTGCCGGGATTAATTACTTTAATAGTCGGATTTGGGGAGCGCCGGCAGCTTTCCTCAACTTAGTCTTAATTGGATGGTTTCTTGGACGAGAACAAAACCGCAAAGTTCTTTTACTTACTATCATCGGGAATGTTGCTAATATTGCCCTAAATTACCTTTACATTGTCGTTTGGGATTGGTCAAGCATGGGAGCTGGATTGTCTCAAGCTATTAGCCAGTATCTAACCTTATTTATAGGACTCGTTATGATCGGTCGTGAATTTTCCTTAAAAGAAATAGGTGCTTTAACAGGAAAAGTCATAAATTTGTCCGCATTACAAAGTGCTTTTGTTCTGAATGGCAATCTATCTGTTAGGTCTATAGTTATCGTATCTATCTTTGTCCTTTTCAATGCTTTTAGCTCAACCTTGGGCACTGAAGTTCTGGCTGAAAATGTTTTACTACTCCAAATAGTAGCACTAAGTATGTATATGTGTGATGGAGTAGAATACGCTACTGTAACTTTAATCGGTAACTTTCAAGGTCAAGGAACAACACATAAATTTGTGCCACTTTTGCAAATTGCATTAGCAACCAATCTGGCGATCAGTTTAGTAGTTGGACTAGCTGCTTTCTTTTTTCCTGACCCTATATTTCATCTGTTCACTAGCCATACTGAATTGATAGAAACAATTAAAAGTTATATCCTTTGGATACCCATTGTTGTAGTGGGCGCAGGAGTTGCTTATATTCTAGATGGATATTTTTCTGGCTTAGGTGAGGGTTCTGCTGTACGCAATACGTATTTAGTCAGCGGCTTAGTGGGACTTATCTCTCTATGTTTATCAACCTTTTATTTTCATAGCAATCATTTTTTATGGTTAGCGTTATCCGTATTTATGCTATCTTGCACGTTAATGTCGGCAATACAGTTACCTATGACTTTACAATCAAATGAGGAAAAGGAGGCTGTTGCCAACTTATAATTTAATATTATTATAATTTAATTGTAAGGTGGCGCTCGCCGAAATCATCTCTGCCTATGAATTACAAGCGATTGGCGGCGAGCGCCCACCCTACGTTTAATTGTAAGGCGAGTGTCCACCCTACCTTTAATTTAGTAAAATAAGAAAGACAAATGAAATACAGAAAATTGGGTGAGAGCGAACTGCATATTTCTGAAATCAGTCTTGGTTCCTGGGGTATTTGTGAGGGTGTAGAACAGCAAAATGCAGAGGCTTGTATTTACAAAGCATTTGATGTTGGTATTAACTTCATTGACACTTCTAATTCTTATGCCGCTGGCGGCGCTGAGTCATTTCTAGGGGAAGTATTACAAGGAATTGAGCGCTCCTCGTATATCCTGGCGACTAAAGTCTTTTTTCCTACATCACCTACTGACCAAGGACTATCAGCAGTCCAGATCCGAAAACAAATTGATGCTTCCTTAAACCGATTGCGTACCGATTATGTTGACTTGTATCAATGTCATCGCTACGATCCGAACACGCCTTTGGAGGAAACAATGATAGCACTTACTGAGGTAGTGCGTCAGGGAAAAGCTCGTTACATCGGCTTTAGCGAGTGGACTCCAGAGCAAATTCAAGCGGCGTTTAATATTGCTGATGTTGAACGCTTTGTTTCCAGTCAGCCTCAGTATTCTATGCTGTGGCGCAACCCAGAAGCAGAAGTCTTTCCATTGTGTGCAGCTAATGGTATTGGTCAGATTGTTTGGTCGCCATTAGCTCAAGGTATACTTGCAGGTAAATACCAGCCAGGACAAGTTCCACCTCCAAATTCTCGCGCTGCAAATGAAAAAATGAATTGGTTTTTGCTGGAGGAATTGTTTAGCGATCGCATTCTCACAGCCGTACAAAACCTCAAACCCATTGCCCAAGACTTAGGGTTAAGTATGCCACAGTTAGCCCTAGCCTGGGTACTACGCTCTGAGTACGTATCTTCAGCCATTATCGGTGCTAGTCGCCCGGAACAAATTGTCGATAACGCTGCTGCATCAGGAGTACAATTGAATGGGGACGTATTAGCAGCAATCGAGCGATCGCTGGTATCAGTTTTAGGCAAGTGAGGAAAGTAGGTCAGGACTTACGCAGGGAGTCCCAGAAACCGGGTTTTTGAGAGCATCTGTGGGTATCGGCGAAGTATTTTCGTCAAAAAACCCGGTTTCTTTGGTTGGGTGCGTAAGTCCTGAATTGTTAATTGTTAATAATCCCTCC
>NZ_JAQMUA010000197.1:0-4130 GCF_028330895.1 Kamptonema animale CS-326
CCTCCCCATCCTCCCCATCCCCCCTACAGTACGCTCTCCGAGGCCAGGACGGGTTAGGGGCGAAAGGAGCGGTATTTTACGGGGATGCGTCGGTTTTCGAGCAAAATCCAGTTGTGTTAGAGGTATCGTTACCAAATGGTTCTTGGCAGTTGGCAGCAATTCCTACAGGCGGGTGGCCGAGGAAATCTCCTAGCTCTGAATGGCTGAGACTTGGGGGGGGAGCTTTGGCTGTACTGACGGGGATTTTGGTGTTTGTGCTGGTACAAGCTCCGGCGCGATCGCGAGAAGCAGTGGAACGGGCAACAGTAGCTCTGCTGTTGGCGAACGAGCAACTGCAAGCGATTTTGGAAGCGGTACCGGGAATGGTTTCTTGGATTAGCTCAGATTTGCACTATCTAGGCGTGAACCGGCATTTAGCGACGGCGTGCAAATTATCTCCAGAGGATTTTCAGGGTAAGGAAATTGGCTTTCTCAATGGCAATAATGAGTTTACAGAGTTAGTGCGCCAGTTTTTTACTAGGAGCGATCGCGAAGCTGTTTCTGAAGTCAGGTTAGAAGCTAATGGTATTACTCGTATTTATTTAATTGTTGCTCAAAAATACGACCGAGACAGAGCCGCATTTACTGTTGGGATTGACATCACTGAGCGCAAAATGGCTGAAGAACAGTTGCGTGCTTCCGAAGCCGAACTCAAAGCGTTGTTTGCGGCGATGACTGATATCATTACTGTGCGCGATCGCTTAGGCCGTTGTCTCAAAATTGCCTCCACGAATCCTTCTCTACTTTACCAACCAGCCTCGGAACTTCTCGGTCAAACTCTACACCAAGTCTTAGATCGGGAAACGGCGGACACATTTCTAGGCTACATTCACCATGCCCTAGAAATTCAGCAAACTCTCCAATTCGAGTATAGCTTGCCGATTGACAATGCGGATATGTGGTTTGCAGTCACAGTTTCGCCAATACTAAATGATTCGGTACTCTTAGTCGCGCGAGATGTAACTAAGTACAAGCGAACAGAAGAAGCTCTACGCCAAGCTGAAGAGAAATATCGTAGCATCTTTGAAAATGCCGTTGAAGGCATTTTCCAAACTCTCCCTAACGGGCGCTACATCAGCGCCAATCCTGCTTTAGCACGGATATATGGCTACAATGACGCTGCGGAATTGATCGACAAACTCACCGCCAACGCTCAACTTTACGTTGACCCAAATCGCCGTGCTGAGTTTACGGGTCAGATGCAATTGTACGACCGAGTTTCTAAGTTTGAGTCTCAAGTTTACCGCTCTGATGGTCAACCGATTTGGGTTTCCGAAAGTGCCCGCGCTGTCAGGGGGAAGAACGGCGAACTACTATATTACGAAGGCATTGTCGAAGACATCACCGAACGCAAGCGGGTAGAAGACAAACTGCTGCACAATGCTTTTCATGACGCTTTGACTGGTTTGCCCAATCGCTTGATGTTTATGGAGCGCGTCAGTCTGGCGATCAAACTAGCTAAGAAACAGTCAGACTATCGGTTTGCAGTGCTGTTTTTGGATCTCGATCGCTTCAAGGTAATCAATGATAGTCTCGGTCACATGGTGGGCGACCAACTGCTAATAGCTTTTGCTCAGCGGTTACAGGGTGTGGTGTTGGAAAGTCAACAGCTAGAAAATGACGAGCAAGCAGTAGCTATTGATGCTTCTAGTGCTTCTAGTGCTTCTAGTGCGATCGCTGGAGCATCTTTCACCATTGCGCGGCTGGGAGGAGACGAGTTTACAATCTTAGTTGAGGGTATCCACGATGTCAGCGGCGCGACGGAGGTAGCCGATCGCATTCACAAACAATTGAGTTTGCCTTTTAACCTCAACGGACTAGAAATCTTTACCACCACTAGCATTGGTATTGTGCTCAATTGGGATTTGGGAGAGATCAAGGGGGGAGCGCAAACTCTACAACTCTGGACAGGCGGAGGAACACAGTCCTTACAATGTAAAACCGATCAACATTGTGAGGATGTATGTAATTTCTCCCCCATTCGCCATTCTCAATTGCCAATTCGCCATTCCGCAGAGGATTTGCTGCGGGATGCTGATATTGCTATGTACCAGGCTAAAGCAAGGGGTAAGGCTCGTTCTGCTGTCTTCGATCAGGCCATGTATGCTGGTGCTGTGGCGCGGTTGCAGTTGGAGAATGATTTGCGGCGGGCAATTTCTGCCCAAGAGTTTCAAGTTTATTACCAGCCGATAGTGTGTTTGGCAAACGGTAGGATTAGTGGTTTTGAAGCACTGGTGCGCTGGCAACACCCCCATCGCGGGCTGGTTTCGCCTTCGTCGTTTATACCGCTTGCGGAAGAAACGGGTTTAATTATTCCTTTGGGAAGTTGGGTTTTGTGGGAAGCCACGCGCCAAATGCGGGCTTGGCAGTTACAGTTTCAGTCCAATCCGCCAATAGCGATTAGTGTGAATTTGTCTGGTCAACAGTTTTCGCAGCCTGATTTGATTGATAAATTTAAGCAAATTTTGCAGGAGACTGGGTTGGAGGGAAGTAGTTTGAAGTTGGAGATTACTGAAACTGTGATTACGGAGGGGGCGGGCAATGCTAGGACAATCCTCAAGCGGTTGAGGGATTTGAATATTCAATTGTGTATTGATGATTTTGGTACGGGTTATTCGTCTTTGAGCCGCTTACATCATTTTCCGATTAATACTTTGAAGATCGATCGCTCTTTTGTTAGTAGGATGGGGAAGACTGGGCGAGCTCGCGGTAGCAGTGGCCTTGGGGAGATCGTGCAGACGATTGTAATGCTTGCTCACAATTTGGGGATGGATGCGATCGCGGAAGGTGTGGAAACTGCCGAACAATTAGCCCAGTTAAAATTATATAATTGCGAATACGGTCAAGGATACTTTTTCTCTAAGCCATTGACAAGTATTGCTGCAACGGCGATGTTAGCTGCTCAAGATTATAATATTAATTAATTGTTTGTAACGCCGCCCTCTGGGCGGCGTTACAAAAATGAACGAATTTTAGACTGCTCGATTTCGCGACCAATAAACACCAACTTTGTCTCCCGCCGTTCTGAAGTTTGCCAAGGACGATCATAAAAATATTCTATACGGGAACCTACTCCTTGCAGCACTAAACGCATCGACTTTTTGGGAACAGCAACAAAACCTTTAATGCGGTAAATTTCTTGTTCTTGCACTAATTTTTGTAGTTTTTCCACCAAACTTTGAGGCTCAAATTCCTGCTCGGCAATAAAGTACACTGAATTAATTTCATCATCATGATCGTGTTCTTCCTCTGTATCATGGTGACTAGGACGAGCATCTAAGTTATCCTCAACAGCCGCATTAAATCCCAGCAGAACATCGGGATTAATTTGACCACCATGACAATGTACTATTTTAACACTTTTCTGCACCTGTTGTTTTAACCAATCTTCGACTTTAATTTGGGTTTGAGAGTCAACACAATCTACTTTGGTTAATAGCACCAAATCAGCACAGGCTAATTGGTCTTCAAAAAGTTCTTCTATCGGTGTTTCGTGGTCTAAATTAGGGTCAGCTTGACGCTGAGCTTCTAATGCGTCGAGATCGCCGACAAGAGTGCCATTTGCTATAGCTTCGCAGTCTACAACTGCAACTACGCCATCTACTGTCGCCCCAGTGCGAATTTCTGGCCATCGAAAAGCTTGAATTAAGGGTTTAGGAAGTGCTAAACCAGAGGTTTCGATTAAGATACAATCAATCTGCTCTCGCCGTTGCAATAATTGCTGCATTGTGGGTAGAAATTCTTCTTGAACTGTGCAGCAAAGGCAACCGTTTGTAAGTTCGACAATGTTGGTATTAGCATTGGCATTTGGTGCATCTTCTTCATCGCAAACTTGGCAGGAACGCAATAGTTCTCCATCAATTCCGATTTCGCCAAATTCATTAACAATCACGGCAATTCTCCGCCCTTGATTGTTTTGCAACAAGTTACGAATTGTGGTAGTTTTGCCGCTGCCGAGAAAGCCTGTGATTACAGTAACGGGAATTTTTGCGCTCATGGAAAGTCTGGTAATTTTTACTATTTTTGATTGTTTTGGGCTGATACGTAATCTTCCATAACGCCGCCCTCTGGGCGGTAATTCAACCGCCCAG
>NZ_JAQMUA010000198.1:0-2095 GCF_028330895.1 Kamptonema animale CS-326
CCTCTGGGCGGTCAAGATACCGCCCAGAGGGCGGCGTTACAATCATTGCTAAATTAAATGTTACAATTAAATCAATTGAGTTGATGAGTTTAATTACTATGCAATTAGGACTGCCCGATCTTTCTCAAAACTTTCAAAAAACCAAAGGACTTTTGACAGAACAAGTCGGAAAAGCAGTTAATTCTGTTTCCGAAGTAACTGCACAGGCTAAATCTTCTTTCTCCGCAAATGCTGACAAGGCAAAAGAATCTCTCACTCAAACTACCAATTCTGCCGTTGAGGTTGTAAATCAAGTTAAGAACCAGGCTTTAGTTACAGTAGCGGAGACAACTGAAAAAGCAAAGAATTCTCTATCTGAAGTTACAAATCAAGCCGTTACTCGCGTTAGTGAAACTACCAACAAAGCTGTTGATGCTGTTACTCACTCTGCCGCAACTGCTAAAGAAACACTCACTCAAGCTACTAATTCCGCCGTCACTACTCTGAATCAAACAACTAGCCAAGCTGTAGATAGTGTAAATCAAGCAACAGAAAAGGCTAAGGCTTCATTACAAGATAGCATTCATCAGGCTGAAAATATTAGCAGTGCTGCTTCAGACACTCTTCAAAATGCTCTCAACGCTAGCGTCAAAGATTGGATTAATTCTCATCCTTTAATCTTCTGGTTGGTGAGTCATCCGCTGATAGCGTTAGCAATGTTGCTGCTATCTATATTTATTATATTAGGTTTCTTCCAGGCTTTAACTAGCTTTTTTGCAAAAGGATGGTTATTTATTTTCCAACTCGCTGGGAAATTTATGCAAGCTATTTTTTTAGTGTCGGCTCTAGGTCTATTAGTAATTTTGGTGGAGTGGCTGTCAACTCATTCCCTTCAAGGAATCTGGGAGAAAATAATAATCTATCTTTACAATTGAACCGAGTTCAATCAAATAGTTCGGAGTCTCAGGAACGACTTGCTAATATTTTGACAAGGTTAGAGGCGATTCGACAAGAGCAGAATCAGCTTTTACAGGAAGCCGAGGCTATTTTGAGCAAGCAATTTAATTCAGAGTGAGCAGTTGTGGGGCGATCGCAACCTTTGTTCTATTTTTTGCTAAGATGATTCTAACTTCTAGAATGACAGCTATGGAAAATGACCTTTTGTTGCGAATTACACTAGATCCGAATATCTGTCACGGTAAACCCTGCATTCGGGGGCTGCGATATCCCGTCGAATTCCTCTTAGAATTGCTGAGTTCTGGGATGAGTAACGATGAAATTTTATCGGACTACGAGGATTTAGAACGAGAGGATATTTTAGCAGTTTTGCTATTTGCAACTCGTCTAACTCAGGTAAAAAGTATTTACAAAGTAACTCTATGAAGTTTTTAGTAGATGCACAGTTGCCAAGCGTTTAGCCCAGTTTCTACTATCGGCTGGTTACGAGACAGTTCATACCCAAGAGCTACCGCAAAAAACGCTAAGTTGGATGTAGAAATTAAGGCTATTTCCCTTAAGGAAAATCGAGTAGTTGTTACCAAAGATAGAGATTTTTGGGATTCATTTCTGATTCGCAAAGAACCTTATAAATTATTGATACTGACTACTGGAAATATTATAAATGTAGAACTAGAAGTATTATTTTTAAATAATCTGCCACAGTTAGCTGAACTTTTTCAGCAACATTCCTTAATAGAAATGAGCCGGGACGCGATCGTTGTTCGCGAATGATTCCAGCGATGTACAGCAGTCGAGGCGGAGGAAAGAGAAGGGGAATTTACCTTCTCTTTCCATGTTCCGGCGATCGCACCTCGTGGTAAATTTAAAATATCCAAACTTTTCTTTAAAAGCCCATAGATCGCTGTTTGCAGCCGATCGCCGAATAAGCCATGCCCGATTACTTCTCAGACGATTTAAAATGGACGCTTGAAGCCAAAGCCAAGCTGAAAAATATTCCCTATTTTGTTCGGGGACAAGCACGAATGCGGATAGAGCATTTGGCCCGCGAAGCTGAAAAGGAAGTTGTAACTGTTGAGCTGGTTGAGCAAGCTCGCCTAGAATTTGGTCAGTAAATGCTTTTAACGCCGCCCTCTGGGCGGTTCCTGATACCGCCCAG
>NZ_JAQMUA010000199.1:0-2410 GCF_028330895.1 Kamptonema animale CS-326
CGCCAGGATGGCGGCGTTACAAACAATTATGCGTAAGTCTTATCCATATTACAAGTTAATTTCTGTCACCGCGATATTACCTGAAAAGCACACATCCACATCAGTACCGGGAGCGCGAGGGCGTTTCCCGTATTCCCCAACATAATAAAAATATTCCCCTTCAATCCGATATTCTACGGGCAAAGGTTGCGTAGAAAGCGGGCAAAATACAATAGGTGGATCTGGTGTACCCGGTTGCAAATGTGGTAAATTTACATTCCAGAAACTACCCGGTTTTGGCGGACGATTGAGTAACTCAGCTAAAACGCGAGATGTCCAGCGAGTTGCCAAATCCCAATCAATTACTAGAGGTTTTTTAATCCAGTGAGAAATTGCGATCGCGGGTATACCTAACATCGCCGCCTCGCGGACAGCGGCCACCGTCCCTGAGATATAGATATCCGCCCCCAAATTGCCCCCCGGATTAATCCCAGAAAGCACAAATTTAGCTTGAGGACAAACGTGAGTTAAGGCAATGCGAACGCAATCAACAGGCGTACCGCCAATAGCATACTCAAATTCTGAGCGGCGATCGACATGAATAGGAATGTGAGTTGTAACTTGATGGCCGCAACCAGATAATTGACCTTGAGGAGCAACTATAAATACTTTATCATTTACTGCCTTCAACAATGCCTGAATGCCAGGTGCATCTATTCCATCGTCATTGGTTAGAATGAAAGTCATATTAAATTGTTAATTGTTAGTGGTTAGTGGTTAGTGGTTAGTGGTTAATTGTTAACTAAACGTAGGGTGGGCGCTCGCCGCCTCAAGCGATGTTTTTCATAGCCAGAGATGATTGTCGGCGAGCGCCCACCTTACAATTAACAACTAACAACTAACCACTAACAATTAACCTTCTAATTCAGTTTTAGACTTGTGATAAACTGGACTACCTTTATCAGGTACGAAATGGCAAAGGCGAGAAGAACGCCAAAAATCCCCTAAAATTGACCCCTTAGACTTGCGGTAGTAGTCTCCCAAAATCGGCTTAATTGCTTCATTTGCAGTTAACAAGTGGTAATGGGGAATGCTCAAGAAAATATGGTGAACCACATGAGTGCCGATATTATGGTGGATGTTATTGATCAACCCATAATCGCGGTCAATCGTGGACAAAGCACCTTTGAGAAAATACCAATCTTTGCCGCGATACCAGGGAATATCTGCCTCAGTATGATGCAGATATGTTACTAAATCTAGCCATGCTACAAACACGAGGTAAGGCATCGCATAATATTTTACCAACCACATGAAGCCCCATTGATAGGTCAAAAATCCCAGCAACCCTACCATTAAACTAAAACAGATAGTGCTGGTAATGACATCCCACTTTTCCGAAGGTTTGAACAGATCGCTATTAGGGTTAAAGTGGGAAGCTTCTGGTCTTTCTGGCGACCGTTTAAACAGATATACCGGATAGGCAAACAGCATTAAAAACTCAAACCGGAGAAACTTTTCTAAAGAGTTCATGCTCCGATATTTGGTTTCAGTGACGGGATACCAGCTTTCATCGGTTTCGATGTTTCCAGTATTTTGGTGATGGGTGCGATGGCTGATCCGCCAACCGTGATAGGGTACGAGAATGGGAGTGTGAGAGATGTGGCCGATGAGGTTATTCAGCCATTTGTATCTGGAAAAAGAACCGTGTCCGCAGTCGTGCCCGACCACAAATAATGCCCAGAACATGGTACCTTGTATCACCCAGAATACTGGCCAGAAAAACCAGGAATCTAGGGCGTGTGCTGCTGCATAAAGACCGCTGATTATTGAGATGTCGAGAAAGAAGTAAAACAGGGATTTCCCGGTGGAAGGTACGAAACATTCTGAGGGAATGGCTGCCTTCAATTGCTGTAGGGTGAAGGGGAGTTCAGAACTGCCGTTCAGGGATTCGTCTGGGAGAGTAACGCTTAACTGAGCGATCTTAGATGGCACGATTATCTCAAAATGACGGTAAACAATGGGGCTTATTCTACCTTTACTGAGCATAATTAACCAGTCTTTTAAAATTAACCAATTAGGTGTATGCTATGGCTTCGATTCTCTCTTTTTGTTGGTAGGTCGCCTCGGAGCTAGGGGAAAAGAGGGGCTAGGGGCTAGGGGAAGAGAGGGGCTAGGATGCTCCAATGCTCAGATGCTCCGATGCTCAGGGCTAGGGGAAGAAGGGAAGAGTTTACTGCATTTTCCTTCTTCCTTCTTCCTTCTTCCTTCAGCAAAGATTTAGCGAACTGAAGAAAAAATTAAGCGGATTGTGGTAAAGTTTTGTGTCGAACCCTGTAGACTCTGAGTTCCTAAAACCCTTGATTCTAGTTCCTCTCTTCCCCTAGCCTCTAGCCTCTAGCCCCTAGCCCCTAGCCCCTAGCCCCTAGCC
>NZ_JAQMUA010000200.1:0-14979 GCF_028330895.1 Kamptonema animale CS-326
AAGTATTTTCGTCAAAAAACCCGGTTTCTTTGGTTGGGTGCGTAAGTCCTGTAATTGCTAATTACCCATCCTCCCCATCTGCGATGAATTAAAAATTAAAAATTAAAAATTAAAAATTAAATCTAACAATTTTTAATTTTGCATTTTTTTTAATTTTGCATTTTTAATTTTTAATTAATTAAGTTACTCCCCCATCTCCCCTCTCTTCCCTAGTCCCTAGCCCCTAGCCCCTAGCCCCTTCTTCTCAAGCAAACAAGCAGAAATTCGCCTAGCCGCGCCTGGTTCTCCCATGCGACGCAAGCCATTTTCAGCAATGAGTTGCAATCGATCGGGATCGCGGAGTAATGATTGAATTACACTAGGAACTTCTGCTGGATGCTTAACTAGAATTAGCGATGGCCCTAAGAGGCGACTTTGAGCTTCAGCAAAAGCATAAGTAAACTGGGGGCCACTTCCGGGAATTGCGATCGCAGGTTTTCCTAAACCAACAAATTGCTCAGTTGCAGTTCCCGCCATCGCGATCGCGAAATCTCCTTGATTCAAACAATCGCTAAAACTTTGCTGAGTCAAAATTAGCGACGCATTTCTATTCTTAAATGCCATCGGTAATTTAGGTTTTGGTACTGGTAACTTAGGATTAGCTACAGGTAATTGTAAAATACTCCCTTGCTCTCCTGCTCCTCTGCTTCCCCTTTCTCGTACTCCTCCCCCTTCCTGCTCCCAGCCAGAGGATTCTAGAGGTGGACATAAAGCTTCTAAACTTAAGTTAGGAGCGATCGCACCCAAAAAGAGCAAATGGCGATCGCGAAAAACATCAGCTACCTTCGCTACCGCCTGAACAATTAACTCCCAATTGGCATAAGCTTCTGGTGCTCTCGAACCAGGTAAAAGTACGATAACTAGCGATCGCTGTTTCTCCCGGATTTCCATATCACCCCCGTAAAAGGCTGGCTCAGCATTTTCTGAGAGCAAATCATCCATCATCGGATTGCCCAAATTGTAGGCTGGAATCCGAAATCGTTGCAAAGTCTCAGCCGTTAGCGCATCCCTGGGAAAAACAGCCTGACAGCGCCTCCTACTCATCAACCAGCGCTCCCAAGGCAAGTAAACCGATCCCGACCACCCTTCCCAACGCTGCACCCGCGATCGACGCGGTAGGGGCCCCTCCTCGTCTCGCAAATAATATTCCGATTTGGCTGTTCCCACGAAAGCATAGGGGACACCGCTCAACCAGGCAAATAATAGTGGGACAATATCTCCGACTGCTAAGATCGAGCCACCCTGTTTTGCCCAAGCACGTATAGTTTTAAACTGAGCTAGGGTTAATTGTAATAAGCCGGAATTGACATCGCGCACCAATTGGCGGCCATCCATGTAAATGAACCCTCCCGAAGGCATCCGCTGTACGGGGCCGATAATGGGGACATTTTCCAATTGAGAGTAAGCTTGTCCTTCCCCTACTAAAGGTAAGACAGCTAATTCTGGTGGATGAGGATGTTTTTGTAGTTCCCGTAAGATGCGAACGGCGATCGCATCTTCACCGTGACCATTACTAAGGCAGAGTAATTTTAATTTCGTATTCACTAAAATATTCTCCTATAATCTAAGCAAAAAATTTTATCGCTGCTTCTGCCCTTCTAAATAATTAGATTTTTCTGGCTTCTGTTATAAATTTATGATTTAGGATTTTCGATGGACACGCTAATTGGCAAAACGTTACAAGGCGGTAAGTATACTCTAGAACAAGAACTAGGGCGGGGTGGTTTTGGCATTACTTTCAGGGCGACTCATCACTATTTAGGACAGGCTGTAGTTATTAAAACCCTGAATGAGTCTTTGCGGCAACATCCCAATTTTGCTGAATTTCAGGCTAAATTTCAAGATGAGGCACGAAGGTTGGCTTTGTGCTCTCACCCAAATATTGTCAGAGTCAGCGACTTTTTTGTTGAGGATGGGTTGCCTTTTATGGTCATGGATTACATTCCTGGCCAGACTTTAGCAGATGTGGTTTTTCCTAACAACCCGCTAGCGGAGGCGATCGCAATTCACTACATTCGCCAAGTTGGGGCCGCCTTAAAGGTAGTCCATCAAAATGGCTTACTGCACCGCGATATTAAGCCCCAAAACATCATTTTGCGCCAAGGTACGACGGATGTAGTGCTGATTGATTTTGGCATTGCGCGAGAATTTACCCCAGGGGTAACGCAAGCTCATACCAATATGGTATCAGAAGGCTACGCGCCGATGGAGCAGTATCTCCGCCAAGGTAAACCGACGGCGGCGACGGATGTTTACGGTTTGGCGGCGACGCTTTACACGCTGTTGACGGCGCAAGTACCCGTACCGGCAACTTTGCGAAATCAGCAACCCATGCCTGCGCCTCGCGACTTGCAACCGCAATTAAGTCCGGGTGTGAATCAAGCGGTGATGCGGGGTATGGCAGTGGAGGCTCAATATCGACCGTCTAGTGTGGATGAGTGGCTGTCAATGTTGCCTGCTGGGGCTGTAAATTCGCCTGTGAGTGCTGCTAATTCGCCGAGTACGGGGCCGACGGTGGCTGTGATTCCGCAGCATTCTAATCCGGTTTCAGGGGGGGCTACGGCTACATCTGGGGTAACGGCAAGGCCTCAGAAAAGTGGCTGTAAGGTTTTTGCTGTTTGGGGGTTAGTGGCGATCGCAGCTATTTTAGCGGGTGTTATGGGTTTTGCTGCGGTTTTGATTAATAGCTGGACTTCGCGATCGCCTGAATCTGCTACTGTTAAGGAGCGCCCTAGTCCGGTTGTTGAGGAAAGAAAACGCGATCGGCCGCAACCAACTCCCACTCCCGAAGTTACGCCAACTCCTGGTGCGATCGTCACGCCGCCGCCTGTAATTGAAACTCCATCCCCAATTGTTGAATCTCCAACGCCAACACCTATAATCATCCCAACACCTATCCCCATCCCAACACCGCAGGAATCACCTATTGAGGAACCAATAGATCCCGAATTGCCACCTTCACCCCAACCGCAACCCTCAGAAAATCCAGCAACGAATTACCAAATACCGAGAGTACCTGGGTTTCCTGTTGGTACGTCAGAAAGTCAGGTGATCGGAGAATTGGGACAGCCAACTAAGATTAAAAATAGAGGTTTTTGGCCAAATACTCGCACGGCAACTTATGAATTGCTGCCGAATCAAATTACTTTAGGCTATATTTACGATCGCGATTCTGGGAAATTGCGCCAAACTGAGGCTTCTTTTGCTCAATCTGTAGATGATTTGGTGATGCGAACTACTTTAAATGGGATGTTAGGCGGGGCAAATAATGAAATTATGGAGGGTTTTAGGTCGGTAGAGCAGCGGAGAACAGATCGCTTTGATTTTAACAAAGGTGGACTTAAAGGTGAGATTGTTCGCAATGATAGCGATCGCATTTATATCGGTGTTTGGGATCGAGATTTGCACTAATTTGGTAATCGGTAATTGTTAATTATTCAGGAGGAAGCAGAAATAAGGCAGGAGATAGGAAGAATTGAATAGACAAAAGTTTAGCTAGAGGAGATCGACCAGGAATAGTGCTAATTGATGCCAGATATCGCAATCATACAAGTTTTTTACAAGAACAGGACTTACGCCGCTCAAAACCCCGGTTTCTGCGTCAATTTTTCTCGAAAAAAGCGATGATTTTGGTCGGAAACCGTTTTTTTTGCGTAAGTCCTAAAGAATTAGAGAAAAAAGTAATTAAAATAAGTAAATCCCCCTAATTAAACATAAGATCTAGATGGCTAAAAAGCTGAGTGTATAAACATTCTTCCTTCTCTCCTAGATAACTAAATTTTTCTTCTTTCTTCCTTCTCTCTTCTTCCTTCTTCCTTCTTCCTTCTTCCTTCTTCCTTCTACTTATAACAGTTATGGCTATAGCAGAGCAGAAAATTAAAATTACCTATATCTTCACGCACCATATTCGTTGGGTTCCCTTTGAATTGGTCGCCAAATGTATCGACAAGAGTAAGTTCGCAATTGACTATATCATTCTGAATGAAGGCGATCCTATGATCTCCTTTTTAAGCCAGATTAATGTTCCTTGTACTGTTGCCTCATATCAGGATTATAGCAATACCCCAGAAATAGTCAAATTTATCTACGAACACTTGAGGAGAAACAACACCAATATTGTTCATACTCATTGGTTCGCGGGTAGCTTGGTGGGAATGCAAGCTGCTTATTACGCCCATATTCCAGTACGAATCTTCACCAGAGAACATCCTTCGATTAAATACTATTCGCGTCATGCTCCCAGCAAGCATCGCTTAATATGGGAATGTGCCACCAATGTTATTGGTGTTACCAACACCAGCAAACAAGGCATGATAGAAGACGGGATACCAGAGGATAAAATCACAATTATACCAACGGGATTTGATGTTAGTGAATTTGAAAATGTAGACAATTCGCGCATTGATAAATTGCGCTCCAAGTATCTAGCAAATCATCAAGGCCCTGTTATTGGTGTAGCTGCGAGGTATGTCAGATGGAAAGGAGTTGAATACGTCATTGAAGCACACAAGCAGGTTCTCGAAGCTTATCCTAATGCAATCTTAGTTCTTTCAGGTACACATACAAATCGTGCCAGCCTGGAGGATAAAATTCGCAATGCGCGCAAAGAAGACATCGTTGCGCCTCAATACGAAGACATTATCAGCATCACAAATAAGTTGTCCCAATTACCCGATGGTAGCTATGTTGAAATCCCATTTGAAGAGGATATTTTTGCCCTGTTCAGATTATTTGATGTTTTCGTCCATGTGCCTACAGATTCTATTCAAGAAACCTTCGGACAAGTCTATGTAGAAGCAATGCTTTCTAAAGTTCCATCTGTTATTACTCTTGCAGGTAGTGCTTTGGATTATGCTGTACATAAAGAGAATGCTTGGGTTGTTGATTACAAGAACAGCGATCGAATTGCCGAAGGAATATTAGCACTCTTAAGCGATGCACGCCTGAGAGAAACGATCGTTAACAACGCCTTTCTCTGTGCTCAACAATACGATATCAAGAATCATATCCGACAACTTGAAGACTTTTATATCTCTGAGCTGGAAAAAAGAAGGAAATAGTATTAAGCGTCAAGTTGAACAATCTCTACAAGCTATGATTAAGTCTAATGTACAAACCCCTTTTTTAATTCCTCAAGCTTATACCTGAATCCTTACTGAAAGTCTCTATATTTTCGAGATGACTCACATCATTCCAAACAATAAGACTCCAGCGCCCGTTAACATACTCAAAAATGCAGAGGTTCGCATTATACAGCTTGAAGCGCCAACTATTTCCAGGTGGGAGACCCAGCACCATTTCAAAAAAAACCATTAAGATACAACCATGAGCGATCGCCACAACAGTTTCATCTAGATGTCGTTCAGCGATCGCATTCAGGACGCGAAAGCCTCTATCCCTACATTGCCTTAAACTTTCTCCTTCTGGGATGACGTACTCAAAGCCAATACGTTCATAGTCTTGCCGTTCCTGTGGAAACTTCTCGTGCATTTCAGAGACTGTTAATCCCTCAAATATTCCCATGTTCCACTCTCGTAATTGCGGCTCGAAAATAACTTTCTTTCCACATACTTCAGCAATGATATTGGCTGTTTGAACAGCACGACCCAGGTCACTGCTGTATAAAGTGGTGAATGAAAAACGCAGTAAGCGATCGGCAATAGCATGGGCCTGCCTGATTCCTTTGGGTGTCAATGGACTATCGAGTTGCCCCGTAACCTTATGCTGTACATTCCACTCGGTTTCCCCATGGCGTACAATGACAAGTTTCATTTTTTGATCCTATAGATAGTGATTGATAAGGAAGGTTCTATTTCTACGGCAGGGTTTTGATTTCCAGGCTCGTTTGACCAATTTTGAATCAACCCTGCTGAAATTTCTAAATATTGAAAACTCTCTGTATCTCCTCGTAGGCTTGTTTCTGTATTTCCAGCGCCAGCCAGGTTACATGGACAAAATAAGATCCCAAATTGTCACAGCATAGTGGATTATTGTCGTAGGTGTGGGTATAGCAGAATTTAAACTTGCTGTCGATATCCATATTCAACAGACCCAGTTCAGAGTTTTCTAACATAAATCGCGAAATTACACGCTGGTCATTCTGACGGCAATCCATCATGTATTTCTCCACAAAATTATTGGCAATATAGTTAAGCATACGGAGATAAGCCCATTTGTAGCCAATAATAAAGCCACTATTGAGATACTTTGCTGGATGCCCTAAATAGTTAGACAAAAAGAAGGGAAGTACATCGGCGCTGTGGTGGCAAAATACAGTTTCGGCACTGATGATAATATCTCTACCTGTGGCACTAAAGTCTGCTGCTAATCCAGCAGGATCGTAACGAATGCACAGCACATCATAGGCATCCGTAAAGACTATGATTGTGTCGTCAGCAATATCGGTATCAGAAGCTAAGAAGTCGCGAACCTTGAATATTTTTGAGAGGAGTCCGAGTCGCGGACAGTAATTATCGAGGATACGCAAGTTACCCTGCAATGATGAATACAGTGGTTGGACGCGCGGACTACCTGCGTCGCATAAGGTGATGAAAACAGGTTCTTCAGGAATTTGCATAAACCTCTATTTGCTTCATTTCTTGATTCTACTTAGACAGACTTTAACCTGTTAGATCAAATCCTTTTGTATCAGAATTATATCGCGATATCGTTATTAACGCTCACGCTGATATCACCAAAATATATAGTAACCGCTTTCGTCGGTTAGGGTAACAAGGGGCTAGGGAAAGAAAGGAAAGAAGAGGAAGAGAGTTCACTAAACCCCATGTTTTACTGACACATTATCAGTAACTTTGACTGTCCAGTACAACAGCCACTGGGATTTAACTTTAGGTTGGATAATAAGCTCTAGAAAACTTGATAATGATATTGTAATAACCAGCCAAATTAATAAACCCAGGGAGAAACTTAAAACTGTTCCTTGCCAAGGAAAGTATTTACGCATTAGCACCGCAATCGGCATATGTAATAGATAAAAAGCATAAGAAATACGACCCATCAAAGGAATTTTTTTCAAAATATGCACAGATGTATTATAGTTAACCAAGAGAATTGCAAGCATAGTAAAAAAAGATGCTACTACCAATTGCGGATTTTCAAAAATGCTTCCTTTCAAAATTATTCCCGACAGTTGAAAAATAGGGAGGAGGAAACAGAGTAAACGCAGATAAATAAAACCATAAAAATAGCGACCTGCGATCTCACAGATTATTAATATACAGATTGGCAGAAATACTAGGTCAGACAAATTGACAAAGCTAGCAACTGGATTGGGAAAACCGAGGACGCTTAAAATCGATTTATCGGTGAAAAAATGATTGGTAGCATGAAATAATAAAATATAGCTAATCAGAGGGAAAACTGATTCTCTCTGACTAGAAGTTTGTACTTTCCATGATAATAATAATCCACTCAACCAAAAAATCCATCCAGAAGCATAACCAGAAATAAATTGTGGAAATAATGGCATAAACCAGCCAACTATACTGATTAGAAGAGCAAATAAAAATAAATCTAAAATTTTAGATCGCAACCACCAGACTAAAATAAAAACTAAATAATATAGAACTTCATAATTCAAACTCCATAGAGCAGCATCACCTGCTATGGGATGTAAAGAAAAAGAAAAGTATTTATCAAAATTTTGCAAAAAAAATAAATTCCCTAAAACTATATTTAATTTTTCAGTTGGTTCAGCCAATACTCCCAAACAAATAGCAATTAAATAAATTGGTAAAATTCTAATAACTCGGCGTAATATATAATTATGAACCTGCTGAATTGAGAACTCTTTTGTGGTCGTTAAGCCAATGACATAGCCTGAGAGAACAAAGAATAGTAAAACAGCAGTATGTGCCGCTTGTAAATAACTAAAATAAATGTTGGGATGATAGGTAGGGTCTAAAGAGTTTTTTATCCCAAAAACATGAAATGATGCTACTGAAAGTGCAGCAAGTCCTCTAATCCCCTCTAAATTGGAGTCGTAGCTTGAATTTTTTTCTAAAGAGCGATCGCTTCTACTATCAGGCTCCGTTTTTGTATTAATTTCCATCAGAATCTAACTCAGGACTTAGGCGCGATCGCAGTATTGCCGCCAACAGGCGAGGTAAGAATACCGCCAGGATGGCGGCGTTACGGATACTATTGCAGTTAGTTGACTTACGCCAAGTGCTACTAGATCTTGATCCCAAGGCGCACTTCCTTATCAATCCGTGTCAGCATTGGGCCAGGAACCTCACGGAAGTAGTCATCCGTCGCTTTGCGCGATCCAGCCCAGCAGCCATAGTCATCAACGATCAGAACGCCTCCTGTGGAGAGTCGAGGGTAGAGAAGCTGAAACTCAAGGGCTGTGGATTCATACCAATCGGTATCTAGACGCAAAACAGAGATGATTTCTGGCTTAATCTTTTCCAATGTCTCAATGACATCTCCTTGCACAAAATGAATCTCAAAATCAAAATTATGGACGGAGAAAGCTGCTTGAACATCTTCTAATGAAGCGTAACACCAACCAACTTCGTCCCCATATTGCTCCATCATTTCAAAGCCAGTACGTCCATATTTGTCCACATCAAATTCAGTGGGGGTTGGCATACCCTGAAATGTGTCATACAGATATAGCTGGCGATCGCTAACTTTTCGCGCTTTCATAATCAAGGCAGCAAGTAAAGCACTCCCTCCTCTCCAAACTCCGCATTCTACAATGTCGCCGGGTATCTGGCGATCGAGTACATAGTTCACCGATGTATAAAGCGCAAAGAGTGCCTCGATGCTGGTCATTGTGTAAGGCCTTACCTGCTCAAATAAATCCATGAATACCCGATCTTTGTCAATATCTAGTGTGACCATATCTTTCATGGTCACTTGATGCTTCGTGGAGAAAACGATCGTGCGCTCAGTATTCATAATCACAAGGAGGAGTGGGGATAGTTTAAAAGGATGGGGGCTGCAAAGCTTTCATGATTATAGATGAGCAATAGATTAATGCTCATCTTTTCTGCTACATAAGATTGACATAAAGTGGACAAGAGCGATATCTTGGGCACTTAAAATTTATTTCCTGTTTCAGTGTAGGGAGTCAGCTCCTCAGTAAGTATAACTAGGGACTAGGGGCGACGCTGAACGATCGCACCTTCATTTCCTCGTAGCTCAATGCTGTGTCCCAGTTTCCCTCCCCGACGATCCATGAATGTCGAGAGGAGAACTGTTGACTGGTTGCGAAACTCCACTGGTAATGTCCATTCCTGGTATTCAGAACTGAAATTCAAAGCCACAACGAGATCCGATTCCTGATTAAAGCGTCGATAGCAGAAAAGCTGTGGGGATGAGTATAAAGAAATGTAATCACCCAGTTGCAGTGCGGATTGTTGCCGACGCAAGCGCAACAGCGCCCGCGTAAGTGAGAGACACGATCGGGAGTTATGCTTCTGGGCCTTGACATTGATAGTGCTGTAGTCGTGAGCGATCGGCAACCAAGGCTGGACTGATTCTGAACAGAAGCCCGCATTAGCAGAGTCATCCCAGAGCATCGGCGTGCGTTCGGGATCGCGCCCCACCCCAATGCCAGGAGCTTTTTTTTCCCAAGGATCTTGAATGTGCTCGGAGGGAATCCAGCCGTCCTCCATTCCCAGTTCCTCTCCGTAGTAGATCGTTGGTGTACCACGAAGGGTAAGCAGTAGCATCATAGCGATTTTGGCTTGATGAATCCCAATTCTGCTGGCGACGCGATGCTTGTCATGATTACCTAATGTCCAATTTGGCCATGCACCTTCAGGTAGCAGTCTCTCGTAACGATCGACAATTTCTCGGATGGACTCTGCACTCCATTGACAATCAGATGACATCAATTCTGAATTGAGGGGTAAATGAAATTCGTCATTATTTGAGCCATAGTGCTTGATAATTTCTTCTAGTGGCTTATATAGTTCACCGATTAAAAGACGATTTTCATAACCATCTACAAGCGTCCGCAGCATACGATTGAAATCGTGAATTTCTGGTATATTTTTGCTGAAGACTTCAAACAGGCGATCGGATGGTTCCATGCCGGGATGCCAGTCAGAATTCACCGGATTATCTCGAAATTCCAAATCTTTGAAGGCACGATAGGCGGCATCAACTCGAAATCCATCCACGCCTCGCTGTAACCAAAAATGCAGTACATCCAACATCGCCTTTTTAGCATCGGCGTTACGCCAATTGATATCTGGCTGCTCTTTGAGAAACGAGTGTAGATAGTATTGCTCTGTTTTATCGTCCCATTCCCAGGCAGAAAGCCCATCAAAACGTCCTAGCCAATTATTGGGAGGACTACCATCTGGCTTTGGATCTTTCCATATATACCAGTCTCGCTTGGGATGAGAACGCGAACTGCGGGATTCAATAAACCACTGATGCCGATCGCTAGTATGTGCGGCAACAAAGTCAATCAATATCTTGAGATGGCGATCGTGCAACTGTTGGATCAAGCTATCTATATCTGCAAGGGTTCCAAAAACAGGGTCAATATTTGTATGATCGCTGACATCATACCCAAAATCGGCCATGGGAGAGGGGTAGAAGGGTGTCACCCAGACGGTATCTATCCCCAACCATTCTAAATAATCTAGTTGCTGGATAATGCCAGGGATATCACCAATGCCATCTCCATTCGAGTCCTGAAAGCTACGCAGATAAGGTTGATAAATAACGGCAGACTTCCACCAAGGAGAATGAGACATTAGGGCTATGGATAATTAAAATCATTCAAATTTAGGTAGATCCATCCTCCCATATCCCTCTTCAATCCTAACCTTAAAAATGAGGAAATTTCGTCAATACCTCAAAAGGTATATATTTAGATAATTCGTAGGAAGCAGATAATTGGGCTAATTCGTCAGATGCTAGAGCTAGCTAATTTCTGAGAATTGACGCATTTGTACAAGCCTATGAACTACCGCATCCCTGCTTCGGTAAATCTTAATCCATGAGGTGAAATAGTGTTTGAAGCTGCAAAGATACCTTGCTACATGAACCAATCGGATCGAAGGGGTTTATTTCTGGGTCTTGTGAATCAAGGGGTTTGGCAGGAAGTAAATTTTGTCAAAACTAAAGCTGGTCAAATTCGAGGTGGGCATTTCCATACTAGAACCAATGAACTGATTTTTCTGGTGCGCGGTAAGGCAGAGGTAGAACTGCAAGAGTGCGATCGCCCGGAACAAAAACAGCGGTTTATTTTGAACTCAGGAGAAGGAGTGCAGATTAAGCCTTATATGCTTCACACCTTGCACTACCTAGAAGACAGCGAACAAATTGCACTACTGGATGTTGCTTTCGATCCTGCCGATCCAGATTTGCACACCCTTGCACCAGATTAATTAAATTAACCAGTAAGGAGACAGTAAAGTTGAGCTTCTTGTGCGATCGGTGTTAAGGTAATGAGTTCTCATCTGAGAAGCTTTAAATCAGATATTTTACTGAACCGGATTTTTCTAAAAAAAGACAATTGATATGATCCCTCAAATTCAACCTTGGATTGATGATAGTGAATGGCAAGAAGTTAAGCGGGTGATGGAATCAACCTACTTAACTGAGAATCAGGTGACAGAGGAGTTTGAAGCTGGCATTAGGGCTTTAACTGGGGCAAAGCACGCAATTGCTGTTTGCAACGGTACTGCTGCCTTATACTGCATCCTCAAGGCTCTGGATATCGGTCATGGAGATGAGGTGATTGTCCCCAACCTGACTTTTGTTGCTTCCGCGAATGCCGTAATTATGGCAGGGGCTAAGCCGGTATTTTGCCCAGTTAGGGTAGATACCCTGTGTATTGATGTAGAAGCAGCCGCAGCACTGGTCAATGACAAGACTAAAGGGATTATGCCTGTCCATTTGTACGGTCAAAGTGCAGATATGGAGGCCGTACTCGCCTTCGCTAAGCGCTTTGAGTTGAAGGTAATTGAAGATGCAGCACAGGCGATCGGAGTAGAATTCAACGATCGCCATGTTGGCTATTACGGAGATGCAGGCGCTATTTCCTTCTATGGCAACAAAACGATCACCTGTGGTGAAGGTGGGATTATTCTCACTGATATTGATACTATTGCCCAGACCTGCCGTCGGCTGAAGAATCATGGGCGATCGCGTCGCGGTACCTTTGTCCACGAACATATTGGCTTTAATTTTTCCATGACAGAAATGCAGGCAGCTATCGGTGTTGCCCAACTCAGAAAGTTACCTGCAATTATTAAACGCAAACAGCAAATTTATGACGCTTACATGGCTGGTTTAGTAAACCTGCCCCAGTTGCAGCCGCTCTTTATAGACCCACGCTGTAAGCCCGTCCACTGGTTTACCTCTTTCTATGCTGAAAACCGGGCTAAACTGGCTGACTATTTAGCCGAGCGCGGAATTCAAACCCGCATCTTTTTCTGTCCGCTTCATCTTCAACCTTGTTATCAAGACTGGACAGATCCCAGCATGACCTATCCCGTTAGTACATCTGCTTACGAGCGCGGAATTTCTTTACCGTCATCCTATGGTTTGACAGATGAAGAACTAGATTTTATCATCGCCCAAATTCACCAGTTCTATCAGCTTTGCGAGCAATTGGAAAGTGCTTGAATCTCTTCTCTCTCAAACCTCCGAATATCTTGCCTGTCGCGAGCAGGTAGTTGCGGCTCTGGCAGATTTGCCCCAGGGTAAAGCGTTATCTGAGGCGCTGATTGCAGGTCGCGACTTTCTTCACTTACTCCATCCCGATGAGGTGGCCGGTGTAACCAGAATTCAGGTGCGGGAGGGACATGGGCCTCAAAATCTCAACGATCGCCCCCTTGATACGCACTTCCAGGCTTATTTGCAAGCTGCGATCGATCCCCAGATTCGTATTGGTCTTCTCGCAGATGGCACTAAACCCAAAAGCTATGACGATCGCAAAGTCCGCTGGTCTGGGGCGGGAGTAGCTGGATTCTGGTCGCGCAGTCAAGACACCCTCACCTTGGAAGTTGGGCCCACTAGCTACCCACGTTGTCGTCAGGATTTGACTCGGAGTTCGTTGGAATCCCTGAAGCTGATGATGCGCGGACTGGCTACTTACCAAGATCCCTATGCCTATTTTGCTAGGGGAGTTGGGGTGGCGGTGGTTCCGCTGACTGCGGATGGTAATGTCTACATTGGTAAGCGATCGACTTCATCGGATTACACAGGCGTTCTCAATTTTGTGGCGGGTTGGGCTACATTTTCTCCTACAGTTCAAGACATCAATTTTTATCAAGATGCTCAACGGGAATTGGAGGAAGAAGTGAATGTTACCATGACCTTAAATGAGACGAATACTCGGTTTATTGGGATGTCCGGCAATCCGATCACGGGAGAAGTTGATTTGGTCTTTGTGGTGCAAACGGAAATGCGCGATCGCCATTTTCGAGCGGGTCATTGGGAAGAGCATTCTTCTTTGGTTGGCATTCGCAATAAAGCTGAAGCTGAAGTTTTGCTAGAAAATGGACTGTTACCCGGAGAGCAAGAACCTTGCGCTCTGATGTTTTCCTCTCGCTTGGGCTTAGAATACTTAGTTCAACAGCATTGGTGAACGGTAGATAGAAAGACCTGACACCGCTGGTAATCAAATATTTTGAACAGGATAAAACTCTATGCAATGGCTCAATGAACCCTCTCAATGGACAGACTCAGGCGATCGCTTGATTGTCAAAACTTCTCCCAAAACAGATTTTTGGCGAATTACCCATTATGGGTTTATTCGCGACACCGGACATTTTTACTTTGATTCCATCAGCACTGATTTTGTGATTGATGTCAAAATACGCGGCAATTACAAGGATATCTACGACCAGGCGGGTATCATGCTGCGTGCGGATGAAAAGCATTGGATCAAGACGGGTATTGAATATGTTGATGGCGTACAAAATCTGAGTGCTGTTGTTACCCATGACTATTCAGATTGGTCAGTCATTCCGTTACTAAATCCCCCTGATGTTTTACACTTGCGGGTTGAACGCTGTAAAGAAGCTATCCAAATTTTCTACTTAAATGAAACTGCTAACTATGCAATGCTCAGAATGACGTATTTACCCTATCAAACGCTTCAAGTAGGCGTTATGTGTGCCTCCCCAGACGGAGATGGATTCGAGGTAACGTTTGAAGATTATCAGGTCAATGCTACAGGATCTTAATCTTCCTTTCATCCTACTTTATACCAATTTCAAAAAAGTATGCAACAGTATTCTTGTCCCCCCCTTTGCAAGGGGGGCTAGGGGGGTCGAAGAGTGTTGCATGATTTTAGGCAACTCTGCGACTTTTACAGATAAATCGGAGATGGGGCTAGGGGGGTCGAAGAGTGTTGCATGATTTTAGAGAAATGGTATTAAAAATTTGTCGATGAGGGTTGTGAAGTTGCACTCACACTTTGGTCATCAATCAATTTTCTCAGAAGCTTGAATCTGGCTGACAATATCTGACATTGGCCAATATCCCCAAGATTCTGTAATCTGCTGGTTCTCAATCTTAAATATTTCTAACGCCTCAAATTCTATTTTCACTCCACTAGCAGCCATACCAACAAACTCACCCAGGTGGGTAGCTGTAAAGTGACCTCGAAATACAACTTTGTCATTTTCTTCAATGAGATCGTCAATCACTACTTTGATATCTGGAAAGGCTTTGTGAGTCGCTTTTAGGATCTCAATCGCATCCTCGACGCTTCGCACTTGAGGTAGCCCATGATCTAGATAATTGGGTACAATATACTTATATGCAGCTTCGTAATCTTGATTGTTATAGATTTCAAAAAACAGTTTAACTACTTCTTTATTAGTCAGGCTATTCATACAATTTCATTTCTACTTTGACAGGCAAATCATACACCAATGCTGTGACTTTGTAAACTTGTGAGAACTTATATCATGTCCGGTTAAATACTTGTCATTGCGA
>NZ_JAQMUA010000201.1:0-14052 GCF_028330895.1 Kamptonema animale CS-326
GATGAGGCTTGACTCGGTAGCCACCATTGGCGATCGCACTCACCATCACCGCCGCCTCCAGAGGAGTCACCAATACCAAACCCTGACCGATCGCCATCGTCACAGTATCCCCCGCATACCAGGGCTCCCCATACAGCTTCTCTTTCTGTTCGGGAGTCGGAATCGTGCCATTAGAGCCGCCCCCCAATCCCAAAATATTTAAATTAGTCGTTTCCCCAACTCCCAGCAAGTGACCCCACTTAGAAATCTGTTCCGGCCCTGCCGCCATCCCCACTTGGTAATAAAAAGTATTGCTACTGTAGGCCAAAGCATCGCGAAAACCGATATACCCGTAACCACCACTGTGCTCGTTAAATTGAATACCACCCACAGTAATGTAAGCCGAAGTACCAACAATCGAATCCGCAGAAAACTTACCCGACTCAATCGCAGCCGCAGAAGTCACAATCTTGAAAGTGCTACCAGGTGGATAACCTTGTAAAGCCCGGTTCAGAAAAGGCTTATCGTCCCCTTGAAGGCGATCCCATTCCGTTTTAGTCACTTTCCGCGTAAAAATATTCGGGTCAAAATCAGGATGGCTAGCCAATACCAACACGCCCCCCGTTTTCACATTCAGCGCCACCACACCACCCCGGCGATTGCCCAGAGCCTTTTCCGCACTTTTCTGCATCTCCAGGTCTATAGTTAGCTGCACATTCGCACCTCCCTGAGCCGGTTTCTCTCTCAAGGCTCGCCCTTCCTGCTTCTCGCTCACCTGATTGAGAGCATTGACCTCGATCAAGCGTTCGCCCCAGACTCCTGCAATTTTAGGGTTAGCACTCGCTTCAATTCCCATTTGACCTACAACCATCCCCATTGGATATTCCGGATGACGTTTGAGATCCTCTTCCGTAGCTTCCCCGATATATCCAATGACGTGAGCCGCTATATCGCCATTAGGATAATAGCGACTTGACTCAGGTCGCATTTCAACTCCCGGAAATTCTAGATCTAGCTCGCCCAGCAACACAAACACCGCAGGTGTAACAGATTGAGTCAGCCGCACTGGCCTGTAAGATTGATAACCCGCTTGTTCTAATTTGTAGAGAATATCGCTGACAGGTATGTTCAGTAAAGGACTCAGCTTACTTGCCGTCACTTTCCACTGTTCGGGGGACTGTTCCTTTGGCCACAAATACACTGAGCGAGTGAGCCGATTAGCCGCTAAGGGTTTACCGTTGCGATCTAGAATATGACCGCGATTCGATGGCACCGGCACTAGGCGAATGCGATTATTGTCTGCTCGTTCCCGATGTTGCTTACCTTCACGCAGTTGGAGTTGCACCAAACGGACAACGTGCATACTCATCAAAAAAGTAGCAAGTAGCATCAGTATCACCGCCCGGTATAATCGGCGCGGCGGTTGCTTTGCGCCGTCCTCCTGCACGGTTTTGTCAACTAAGCGGAATCCAGAGCCAAAAGAAAATTCGCGTTCCATTATGACGATAGGTAGATTGCAGATTCTAGATTATTGCTAATCTCCCAAGCACCAGCTCATAGCCAGAAAAATTAGGGTCAAGCTCAGCCAGTTAGGGAAAGGTGGCCAGTGTAGCCAACCTATAGGCAACAATACCAAAACTTCAGTCAAGAAGAAACTCAATTGTAAAGCGATCGCCAGAATAATTAGGGGCATCAAATTTTTTAGCTGTTCTCTTAGTAGCAACCGTCAAGCTGACGCAAGACTTTGTTAATTGTTAAAACCATTGCTGAACAAGGATTTTGAGGATGACACTGATTTAACTGATGTTTGTGGTGTTGGCTATTGAAAATCACTGAAATCATCAACAGAGCGCTCAATCCATATTCAAGATTGCTTTTTCTTTTTGCCTCCACCATAACCTTTCTCGCTCTGCCAGAAAAGCGTGTGGCAGAACAACGAGTGTCACTATGACTCAATCACAGCTAGCAGTCTTCACCTAAATTGTAAATTTTAATCGAGGGATCTTGCCATGCTGTTTAATTTTAGAGTCTGGTTAAAGACTGGTGGAATTTTGAGTGCGGCGATCGCGGCTGTGATAGTTGTACCGGTCTTTGCAGAAGAGACAGCCAATTTTGGTACTTTAACCCTATCGCGAGGTTTTCAACCCCCAACAGCAGTTTTGAGAGGTTCTACAGGTGGCTCTTACTCTTTATCTGCCATTGCCAATTCCGATCTCCACAAGAACAAATGTTTGGGATTTGCTGCCCCGACTCCCGATCATATCTTGATTTTGCAGCAGGATTTTTCGCGACTGACGATTGCGATCGACACTGGAGGCAAAGACACCACTTTACTCATTTCTGGGCCAAACAGCACTATTCACTGCGGAGATGATACGGGTCAGAGCAAAGATGCTAGCATTGTTGACTCTGGCTGGAAAGCTGGTACTTACCGCATCTGGGTGGGTACGATTGAATCTGGATCTAAATACAAATACACCCTTTCGGTACAGGAGTAGAAGATGCTGCTCCCTTCAGACAGGACTTACGCACGCTCGGTCAAAAACCCGGTTTCTGGGTCAATATTTCTCGAAAAAAGCGATAATTTTGGTTAGAAACCAGGTTTTTTGTGTAAGTCCGATCGGAGTTGAAGCAAAAGTAATCTTGAAGTCGCTTAAAATCAACATTCCTTTACATCCATTAAGTTTGAAGTCACAGGATGTGAGATCGTTTTTTTGGTAAAATTTAAAGTGGCGTGTTTAACCAAAATTGGTAACTCCTCGTGCTAAAGACCCTTCGAGCCGACTTCAGCATTATCTTCGAGCGCGACCCAGCCGCTCGTAACTGGCTGGAAGTTTTATTTTGCTACCCCGGTCTTCAGGCGTTAGTATTTCACCGTTTTGCCCACTGGCTTTTTATTTTAGGATTTCCCTTCATCCCCCGCTTTATTTCTCATCTAGCTAGGTTTTTGACGGGGATTGAAATCCACCCAGGGGCGACGATCGGTTGTGGCGTATTTATCGATCACGGGATGGGGGTTGTGATTGGTGAAACTGCGATCGTGGGAGACTATGCTCTGATCTACCAAGGCGTTACCCTGGGAGGAACTGGCAAGGAAAGCGGCAAGCGTCACCCTACCCTGGGCGAAAATGTGGTTGTCGGTGCTGGTGCTAAGGTTCTGGGTAATATCCACATTGGCAACAGCGTCCGCATTGGTGCGGGTTCAGTGGTACTGCGGGATGTTCCTTCTGACTGCACGGTGGTAGGCGTTCCTGGTCGCATTCTCTATCGTTCAGGTGTCCGGGTTGCTCCTCTGGAACACGGAAGCCTCCCTGACTCTGAAGCAGCGGTGATTCGTTCTTTGGTCGATCGCCTTGAAAGCTTGGAACAGCAGGTGCAAACCTTAAGCAGCGAACTGGCTGCTTGTAAAGAGCCTGCATTGGAATCTGAGTTTGCACGGCAAGCTTTAACTCATGCAAGTGCCGTAGCTTGTCTAGAGAAAGCTCAACTAGCGGTTGCAGCTTCTAGTTGTCGTTTGAAAGATAAAGCGATTCAAGAGTTTCTTGATGGGGCTGGAATTTAAGTTAATTCTAAATTCCCAACTCAAAACCGTGAAGCGTTGCGAGGAACGAAGCAATTTCTCAAAACTCAAAACTTACATTCTCCAATGGCTGGTCTGGATCTGGGAGCGGCGATTCCAAAACACTCGCGTCAGCTCTATTTTTATCTGGTTCTGATCATACAAATTCTAGCCGCACTCCTTCTGAAAGCTCTTGCCAACCTGTTTCGCGAGCTTTCAGTAAGGGTATCTTTGCACAGTTGGCTCTAACCCAATACGGTTCAGTTAAGAAGAATCTGAGTTCTAAAAGATGCCTGTATTTCCCCTAAAATCGTAAGGTTAAATTCGTCGCAGAGCGTTAACTGAACCGTATTAGGCTCTAACCAGGGTGAGCAAACCAGAAAAGCGGAATAGTTCGTGAGTTTTGGGAAAATAGCAAGCAGCTTCATATCAAGGAGGGAGAGTGATTTACTCTAGTTTTTAGCTGCGGACATCTCTGACAAATTTGAGCTGGTTTCCCTCTTCTATAAAATTGCCGAAAAATGAGGGTGCAGTTAGCAGGAGTGCCGTGAGAATAAACTGTTGTTAGTTGTAGGTAGCGGGCGTTATCAAGGCTGCGGTGGCGATGAAGAACGCAGACAAGGGGCGATCGCCAGGCGCAAGAGACATAATTTTAAGACATAATTTTAGTTGTTAGTTATTGGTGGTTATACCAAATCTGAAAAGTTCTGTAACAATAACACAAGTAGCCTGGGTAAAACGAACTGAAATCCAACATCAGCAGACTTTGCCATATTTTTCAGAACTGGTAAAAATTTTATGTCAAATTATATTCCTCAAGTCCAAACTCAACACTCAAAACTCAAAACTCTCCAAACTCCTCATAGTGGCTATCACTGGGATGGTAGCGATCGCCGCTTTTTTGAAGGTTGGTATTACCGAGTAACTTTACCAGAAAAAAGGCAAACTTTTGCCTTCATGTATTCTATCGAAGACCCCGCAGGCAATCAACCTGAAAGTGGCGGTGCAGCCCAAATTCTCGGCCCAGATGATGGCTATTTATGCCGTACTTTCCCGAATGTAAAGACATTTTGGGCATGGAGAGATGCTTTAGGTTTAGGCCATTGGGGTAAGACAGATTTACGCATTCAACCTAAATATTTAGAGCCGCAGGTATTTGACAGCCATATCGAAGAAGGCTATCAAGCGACTGCTACTTGGCATCAGGGATATTTGCACGATCCGGGTAGCGATCGCACCTGCTACTGGCAATATGAAATTAAACCCGTTTATGGTTGGGGTAACTCCGGGGAACCTCAGCAGTCAACGGCTGGCGTATTATCTAGTCTGCCGATTTTTGAACCGGGATGGCAGATTTTAATGGCTCATGGTTTAGCGAGTGGCTGGATTGAATGGGATGGCGATCGCTATGAATTTACAGATGCACCAGCTTACGGTGAAAAAAACTGGGGCGGTGCATTTCCTAAAAAATGGTTTTGGCTCAATTGTAATTGTTTTGAGGGCGAATCTGACTTAGCTTTAACTGCTGGCGGCGGCAGGCGAGGCGTGCTGTGGTGGATGGAATCAGTAGCAATGATCGGCATTCATTACAGAGGAAAATTCTATGAGTTTGTACCTTGGAATTCTGAGGTAAAATGGGATATTGACCCTTGGGGAAGGTGGCAGGTTAACGCTAAAAATAGCCAGTTTGAAGTTGAGTTAATTGGCACTACTGAACTACCAGGAACACCACTGCGAGCACCGACCGAAAAAGGTTTAGCATTCTGTTGCCGCGATACAATGCAGGGCAATCTCAGGCTGCAACTGCGAGAATTGCAAGGCAAGGGCAATTCTAAAATTATCTTGGAGGCAGAGAGTTTTCTTTGTGGTTTAGAAACGGGCGGCGGGCCTTGGGATGAACCTTGGCGCTCGCAGTAATTGATATTTGGGAAAGGGATTTTTTGCGATCGGTAAGTATTTACAAATGATGTGGTGTAACTGCGAAATAAAACTGAACACGCTCTAACTTATTCTAATTTGATTAAAATTGTGACTGTTAAGTAGAAGGAAGAAGGAAGAGGGAAGAAGGAAGAAGGAAGAACGCTTATACAGCCAACTTTTTAGCCATCGGTATCTTATGTTTAATTAGGTGGATTTACTTATTAGCGAGAAATTGAATAGCTGTCTAATTTAATTGGCAGGGCAATAACATTATTATAAGTGTGAAACAATGCGTAGAAAGCAGAAAAATAAGTCTTTGTTCTGCTATCTTATCTCAATAAATTATTCCGTTTTCTACTTACTTACTTAAATTAAGGAGATAATTATTGGCGATTTCATCCAAAGTCAACACATTAAGTGTTAAATGTTCAAGCTCGTAAAAGTGATATTATATTTTTATGACTGCTTAATGTTTAGGGAACCTAATGAACTCCAAGAAGGAAGCAGATTCAGCAGCAAGCTTTGACGACCAATCATCAAGTCTCACACAGCCAGTGTTGCTAAATCGGATCGCTAACCGCATTCGTCAATCCTTAGAACTAGGGGAAATCCTGTCAGCGACAGTTGCGGAAGTGCGTTCATTTTTGGGAACAGATCGCATCAAAATTTATCAGTTTCAGCCTGAAGGTCACGGACTGGTAATCGCAGAGTCGATTTATGAAGATCGTCTCCCCTCTCTGTTAGGTTTAAATTTCCCTGCTGATGATATTCCGACTTATGCTAGAGAATTATTCTTGCGGGCTCGCCAACGCACAATTATCGATCTAAGCACGCATCAAATTGGCATCAGTGCCTTAGACTGTGTAGAAACTGGAGAACCTTTAGAAACCGAAGATATTCGCTATCGCCCGATTGACCCCTGCCACCTGGAGTATCTAATTGCGATGGGGGTAAAATCTTCTGTGGTAGTACCAATTGTCATCGAAACGGCAAGCAGGAGTGCGTCGGAACTACCGTCTCTACAATCTAATCAGCATCTCTGGGGATTGCTGGTATCGCACCATTCGGAACCGCGAACTGTGACTGAAGATGAATTAAGGTTTATTCAGTCAGTTGTAGATCAAGTATCAGTCGCGATCGCGCACTCAATTTTATTAGAACAAGTCCGCGAACAAGCCAAACAAGAAGCTAATATCAACCGCGTTACAGCAGTGCTCTACAGCCTGCCACCAGTTCAACTACAAGCGGCGCTGGAAGAAACCGTTGCTTTGTTTCGCGGATCGGCAGGCCGGCTATATTTGCCCACAAACGAAACCCAGCAAAGCATTGAGTTGTACGTCTGTGGTACGCAACCAGAACAAATCGATCGCATACACAATCGATACATTGAGGAGAATTTGCTCTGGCAGAAGTTTCTCACTGCCAAAGTGTACGCCGGCGATAGCAAATCTAGTTCAGGCATCAAGCCTTGGTCAGTGGAATGGATGCGAGCGATGTATGCCTTGTCAGCCGTTCCCTGGGAATCAAATACCAACTCAAATATTTGGCCAATTGCCGACATCTATCGGGAACCCCTATTTCGTACCTTGGTTCCCGCCTTTCAAAACACCCAAATTCGGGGGGTGCTGATCGTACCGCTTTACTTTGGGCAGGAAGTAGTTGGCTGTTTAACTATTTTTCGAGAGGATAGCGATCGCGAAATAGTCTGGGCGGGCGAACACGATCCCGATACGCGCCAACTCTCACCGCGCCAATCCTTTGCAGCATGGCGGCAAATTAAGAAAGAACAAGCACAGTCTTGGACAGAGGCAGACATTCGACTAGCTCAAGCCTTGTCTGAACGTTTCTCTACCGCCGTGAAACATTACAGGCTGTACGGACAGCTACAAACCCTGAATGCCAATCTGGAAGTACAGGTACAAGTACGAATAGCAGAGTTACAACAGTCCACTGCGATCGGCAACCAACAGCGGGCGGGGGCAGGCATCCTTTCCAAACTGCAAAAAGCATTGGATGTAGAAACTATTTGTCGTACTGCAACCCAAGAAGTACGGCAGTTATTGAACATAGATCGCGTTGCTATTTACTGCTTCGATGCTGACTGGGGTGGTGGATTTATCAGAAGTCTTGAATCCGTCAGTCCCGCATGGGCGGAACTCGTACTAGCAACCAGAACGCTCTGGAATGATACTTATTTACAGGAAACTCAAGGCGGTCGCTACAAAAATCATGAAATTTCTAATGTAAGTGACATCTACAACGCTGGACTCTCTCCCTGCCATATCGAGGTTCTCGAACATTATTGCATTCGAGCTTTTCTGGTTATACCCATCTTTATCGGAGAGAAACTCTGGGGACTGTTAGGAGCCTATAACCATAGTAGCCCGCGCGTATGGCTAGATTCGGAATTAGTATTTACCAATCAATTTGCTGCCCATTTAGGGGCTGTCTTGGATCGCAAGCAGGCAGAAATTGATTTACTAGAAGCCAAAGAACAATTTGAATTAGCTCTTCGTGCTTCCCATGATGGCTTTTGGGATTGGGATTTAGTGACTGGTGAAATGTATTATTCACCGCGCTGGAAAGAGATGCTGGGCTATGAGGATAGCGAGCTACCCAACTCACCTGAAACTTGGAAATCTCTAATTTTTGATGAAGATTACCCCCTCAGTATTCAGTTAATTGAAGACTATAACACTGGGAAAGTAGATCAGTTTTTAATGACTCAAAGATTCTATCACAAGGATGGTTCTACTGTTTATATTCTCTCTCAAGCAATCCATATTAAAGATGAAAACGATCGTGTAGTTCGCATGATTGGCGCACATTCTGATATTACCAAAATGGTGAGAATTCAGGAAGCGATGGAAACATCAAAAATGCAGTTAGCCAGTGTTTTAAATAGCTCTTTGGATGGAATTATGGCGTTTCGATCCGTGAGAAATAAAGCGGGTGAGATCGAAGACTTTGAATGGCTGTTGACAAATCCTGCTGCTTGCGAAATGATTAACCGTAAGGCTGAAGACGTAATTGGGAGATACTTACTAGAAGAAATGCCGGGAAACCTGGATGAAGGACTATTCGATCGATACGTCCAGGTAGTTGAAACAGGCACTATGATGGATCGTGAGTTTTGCTACGAGCAAGATGGATTAAATTCTTGGTTCCAAAATATTGCCGTCAAACTTGGTGATGGCTTTGTTGTCACGTTCCGAAATGTCACTAATATCAAACGCTCAGAACAGGCTCTGCAAGAGGCTAACAGGCAGCTAGAAGAGCGAGTTGGAGAACTGAATCAAAGAAATACTGAGATGATTCTCCTCAGTGAAATTAGTGACTTTTTACAAGCCTGTTTAACAATTAAGGAAGCTTCTACCACGATCGGGACTTTAGTGCAATCGCTGTTTCCTGAATGTTCGGGCGGTATCTTCATCACCGCCAACTCGCGCAATCGTTTGGAAATGGTGACATCCTGGGGAAATCCGTTGTACTCAGAAAGTATATTCCATCCCAAAGATTGTTGGGCGCTGAGGCGCGGACGAGTGCATTGGATGGGTAGCGATCGCCACGAACTACTTTGCAACCACATTGACCATCAACATCCCCCCGCCGAATCTCTTTGCATCCCGATGATTGCCCAAGGGGAAACATTGGGTTTGCTGTACTTGTCTGCGTCAAAACCTCATCTGCTGAATGAAGCCAGAAAACAATTAGCGCGGACTGTAGCCGAACAAGTGGGAATGGCGATCGCTAACCTCACCCTGCGAGAAACTTTGCAAAATCAAAGTATCCGCGATCCGCTGACGGGTTTGTTTAATCGCCGCTATCTTGAAGAATTTCTGAGGAAAGAAATCGATCGAGCGCAGCGCAATCAGTATTCTATCGGCATCATTATGCTCGATATCGACCATTTCAAGCAATTCAACGATACCTTGGGGCATGAGGCTGGAGATTTTGTGCTGCAAGAAATTGGCTATCTCTTAAAAAAAATGATTCGAGTTTCAGATGTGGCTTGCCGCTATGGTGGCGAAGAAATGACCTTGATTTTGCCTGAATCCTCTCTGGAAGATACTTACATCAAAGCCGAAGAAGTGCGAGAAGCGATCGCTCAACTCAAACTTAATTACAATGGAAAAAGAATCGAAGGGTTAACCGCTTCATTCGGAGTAGCCTGCTTTCCCGCTCTAGGCATCACAGGCAACGCTGTCATTATAGCTGCCGATGCTGCTTTGTATCAAGCAAAGGCAGCGGGAAGAAACCAAGTTATTGTTGCCAATAAATGAACTTTTATTGCTAATTGTTAATTGCTAATTGCTAATTGCTGATTGCTAATTGCTAATTGCTGATTGCTAATTGTTAATTGTTAATTGCTAATTGCTAATTGCTAAGGCGTACCTCACTTGCAAAAGAGGCCATATAAGATCAATACTTAATAAGTAAAACATTCAATTATCCTGACAGCTATGTTCCACTCCTTTACTTTCCTATTCCGTAAATTGTCTTCCCATCCCTGGGTACAACAAAGCCTAAAAATGATATTGAGCTTAGTGCTTTGGTTCGCTATCTCTGGGACACCTCTAGCAGTTGCCGCCGATACCTCCAATCCAGTTGGTGATTTATTGCGCCAACCCACAACAGAAATTACTATCAATTTGGGCAGTGCTACTGGCGAACTCAAGTTTTTTCCAAATCTCCTAGAATTTGAGTCAGGCAAGCGCTACAAATTAGTGCTGAAGAATCCCAGCCCTCAGAAACATTATTTTACTTCCAAAGACTTTGCCGATGCGAGCTGGACTCAAAAAGTCGAAGCTGGTAATGTAGAAATCAAAGGAGCAATTCGCGAATTAGAACTTAAACCGGGAGCTGAGGCAGAATGGGTATTTGTGCCGATGAAGTCGGGAACTTATCATCTCCGCTGTACGGTTGCGGGACACGCGGAAGCTGGGATGATTGGGAAAATTACTATTTCTGCTCAACAGGCGGCATAATATTAAATTCAAGGGTGGCGATCGCATTAGCGAATCAATAGCAAGTGCGATCGCTCCCTTGCTGTTTCTAAGGAAAAAATTAACTAACAGCCGGGAAGTCCCTCGGTATATTTAGAGGGGGATTTATCGGAGTGCTTGCGCGGAGTACCCCCTTTATAAATTACCGCAGGGATGCTCATGCGCGTTGGTCGTCGCTGACGGAGCCCGACAATTATACTTTGGGGATACCTTAATTTTTGATGTACGTTCTAAATATTAGAGTAGGAAAATGGTATATTAAAGTAGGTCGAAAAAAAGGAAGTTTCTGATGCAGCTAACGTACAAATACCGCCTCAAACCCACAAAAGCCCAATTGATAACAATCGCAACCCACTTAGAACTTTGTCGCCGTCAGTACAATTACCGTCTAGGGGAGCGGTTTCGATGGTGGGAATCCACAAGAACACCTATCAATGCCTGCCCTTTGACTGCTTCTATAGTTCCAGTTGATGATATTTACCAAAATATTCCCTTAACCAGAACGCAAACTAGAGATGGCAGGAAAAAGGATGAATCAGGTAATCCTTTAACTAGGAAAGGTGATATTTTCTTAAACATTGAAGGTGGTTATGTGCAATGGTTGAATGTACAGTTAGCTGACCTAAAAAACACAAAAAAACTATTTCCTGATTACAAGCTTTTGGATTCCCAAGTTTTACAGGATGTAGTTAACCGAGTCGAAACTTCCTTTTCAAACTTTACTACACCTGACAAAAACGGTAATCGTAGAGGTAAACCTAAATTTAAAGGTTTCCACTACTACAAATCTTTTACTTATCCTCAATTAGATCATCTCAATATTATCAAGGATGAGCAAAATAGGATTTGTATTGACCTTGGAAAAATAGGTCAAGTACCAATGGTTTTCCATCGCCCAATACCGACAGGATTCAAAGTTAAGACGGGAAAAGTTATCAGAGAAGCCGATGGGTGGTATATTTCCTTGACGCTAGAAGATAAAACAGTTCCCGTAACGGTTGCAGAAATTCAACCGACTGATGAAAACAGTCTTGGTATTGATTTGGGAATCACTAATTACGTCTACCTTTCTAATGGTGAAAGAGTTGAAAATCCTAGATTCTTGAGAAAGTCTGCTGAGAAATTGGCAAGACTTCAAGCGAAACTAGCGTATAGAGATAAGGGTTCTAAACCTTGGCAGATTATCAAGAATAAGATTTCTAAACTCCATCAATTTGTAGCCAGAGCGAGACTTGATTTTCAGTTTAAAACCGCACATGAGCTATTTAGCAAATGTGCGGTTTTAGTTGTTGAAGATTTGAATATCAAGAATTTGACTAGACGTGCCAAGGTTAAGACCGACATTGGCAATAGCAAATTGGTTTATTTGCCAAATGGTCAAGCGGCTAAGAGTGGTTTGAATAAATCAATGCTTGATGCTGCTCATGGTCAATTCGCTACTGTCCTCAAATATGTTGCTTGGAAATTAGGTAAAAGCGTTTTATTTGTTGACCCCAAGGGAACTTCTCAGCACTGTTGGAATTGCCTCAATAAAGTACCGAAAGAATTGTCGGATCGATGGCATTCTTGTCAGTGCGGTGAATCTTTGGATAGAGATGAAAATTCAGCCAAGCTTATCAAAAGGGTTGGACTGAATTATGAAAGTGGCGGGGGAACTTCGTCACTCAAAAAAGCCCTTACACAAAGGGAAAAAGAAGCCTGCGGTCTAACTGTACCCAGTTGACCGTCAGGTTCGTTCACGCTACCTTAGATTTAGGAAAATTTATCAATAGCTCTCGGCCCGACACCCGTACCAATTGAGTGCGATATTTTTCCTTATTTCCGTAAAGTTGATATCATACACTTAGCGAATTGTCAATTACATGAACATTTTTGGTAGTCTGCTTTCTCAACCGGCTCAACCCCCCCAAGCCAAAAAACGTCGAGGTATTGAGATTAAATCTCCGCGCGAAATTGAAATTATGCGGCAGGCAGCTTTGATTGTGGCAACGGTGCTTAAAGAAATTTCGCAACTCGTAAAGCCGGGGATGACGACTGCCGATTTAGATGCCTACGCTGAGAAACGCATCCGCGAAATGGGGGCAACGCCAAGCTTTAAAGGCTATCATGGTTTCCCTGGCTCGATTTGTTCCAGCATTAATAACGAAGTAGTACACGGCATACCCAGTGCGAAAAAAGTGATTCGAGCGGGTGATGTTCTCAAAGTAGATACGGGTGCTTACTACCAAGGCTTTCACGGGGATTCTTGCATCACCATTCCCGTTGTTGAAGTCACTCCTGAAGCCGCCAAGTTGATACGTGCGGCAGAAGCGGCACTTTACAAAGGTATTGAACAAGTGAAAGCGGGAGCCTACCTGCTTGACATTGCCGGAGCGATTCAAGATTGCGTCCAAGCTCACGGCTTCACTGTAGTTGAGGAATTTACCGGTCACGGTGTGGGGCGAAATTTGCACGAAGAACCTTCTGTTTTCAACTTCCGCACCCGTGAGATGCCAAATGTTAAACTAAGAACAGGGATGACCTTGGCGATCGAGCCGATTTTGAATGCGGGTTCTAAATATACTCGGACACTCGCAGATAAGTGGACGGCTGTCACTGTTGACAACTCTCTTTCTGCTCAGTTTGAGCATACCGTCCTAGTGACGGATGATGGCTACGAAATCTTAACTGACCGCTCTAAGGTTTAGAGCAGCAGGAAGCATATAAGATTTGGGGCGAGGGAGCGGAGATTTCCTTCTTGCTTCTTCCTTCACAGCACAAAGATCGGGTTAAGCTTAACTTTGGAGGAGAGGTTTAAGAATTATCATGAGCGAGCAAACTCCCTATGAACTGCTTGGAGTCCCTGAAGATGCTTCATTTGATGAAGTGCAAGATGCGCGGGGACGCATGGCCGATCAGCATGGCGGCGATAAAAAGCGTATGGAAATAATAGAGGCGGCTTATGATGCGATCCTGATGGATCGTTTGCGACAGCGCCAAGAAGGGAAAATTAAGGTTCCCGAACGCATCCGCTTTCCAGAGCGGGCAGTCCCATCATCTCCCAGCTTTGCTCCGGCTCCAGCTAAGGGAGGCCCGGCTTGGCTGCAACGACTGCTCGATTCTCCAAGTCTACCTGATATTTTATGGCCGGGTGGCGTATATGCAGGGCTGAGCGGTCTGAGTATTTACCCTGGCGGTAGTGACTCTGTGCTACAGCTAACTTTGGCTGTGGGTGTGGGTTCTTGCCTTTACTTTCTCAATCGGAAGGAACAAAAGTTTGGTCGAGCTGTGTTACTAACTGTGGCTGGCTTAATTTTTGGGTTAGTAGTGGGGGGGATTCTTGGCTCTTTTGTGACTGGGACTTTGATCGCCCCAGAGAAATTTATTGCTTTGTTTACGTTTGTAATCTTGTGGCTAGTTAGTAGTTTTCTCCGTTAGTTGTTAATTGTTAGTTGTTAGTTGTTAGTTGTTAGTTGTTAATTGTTAGTTGTTAGTTGTTGGTGGTTAGTTAAAAAATCAAGCCAACTAACAATTACCAATTACCAATTACCAATTACCAATTACCAATTACCAATTACCAATTACCAATTACCGATTACCAATTACCAA
>NZ_JAQMUA010000202.1:0-23023 GCF_028330895.1 Kamptonema animale CS-326
AAACCGGGTTTCGACTTTCGCTCAACCAGCAGTTTTTTTACGAAAATACTTCGCCCTTATCCACATATGCTCTCAAAAACCGTTCGGCTGACGCTCACGGCCCAAGCCCGTTTTCTGGGACGACCTGCCTAAGTCCTAATAAAGTAGGTAGGATAACTCCTGCGACCAGCTTTCATCCCTGAACTAAAGTCACAGGGTTTTCAGGGTATTTTTTATATAAGGTTAAGATTTATGGTGTGAAGAGTGAACAACGTCCCTCCGCTCGATTTAAGCCGACAGTACGCCCTAATAGGCGATGAAGTAAGTGCCGCTGTTTTAGACGTACTAGCTTCCGGTCGTTACATTGGCGGCCCTGCGGTCGCAAGTTTTGAAGAAAGTTTTGCAGGTTATATCGGCGTTTCAGAATCCGTTGGCTGCAATTCCGGTACTGATGCGCTGTTTCTGGCTTTACGCGCCTTAAAAATTGGGCCTGGAGACGAGGTAATTACCACTCCTTTTACCTTTGTCGCCACGGCTGAGATGATTACTGCTGTGGGCGCAAAGCCGATTTTTGTTGACATTAAAGCCGAGACGTTTAATCTGGACTTGGATAAGCTGGAAGCTGCTATCACCAGCAGAACACGGGCGATTATGCCGGTGCATCTATTTGGTCAACCAGTAGATATGACGCGGTTGATGGCGATCGCAGAAGCTCACAATTTGGCTGTGATTGAAGATTGCGCCCAGTCTACAGGGGCCGAATGGGCAGGTCAAAAAGTCGGTAGCATTGGTCATGTGGGCTGCTTTAGTTTCTTTCCAACGAAAAATTTGGGAGCGTGCGGAGATGGGGGTGCGGTAACGACGAATGACCCCGCGATCGCCGCCACCGTTCGGATGCTCAAAGAACACGGTCAGTCAGCTAGGTATCTCTCCCAAGAAGTTGGCATCAATAGCCGTTTAGATGCTCTACAAGCAACGATTCTGCAAATCAAGCTGCGCTATCTCGACACTTGGAATAGCCAACGCCGCGCCGCCGCCGAGCGCTACCATCAATTGCTCAGTCCTGTGCCCGGAGTCGTCCTCCCCCAAGAGTTACCAGGAGGAAAAAGTGTATGGAACCAATACACAATTAGCCTCAAAAGTCCAGAAAAATCCAAGTCCATCTCCCCCACCCCCCATCTTCGCGACTTGGTACGGAGTAAGTTACAGGAAAGCGGAGTAGGTTCGATGGTTTACTATCCGTTACCTTTGCACCTGCAACCTGTTTACAAATCGTTAGATTATCAGCAAGGCTCTTTTCCAATAGCAGAGCAAGCTGGCTGCGAGGTTTTGTCTTTGCCGATCTTCCCGGAACTCTCCAGGGATCAACAGGATCGGGTGGTTTACGGACTCAAAGACTGTTTGAGCGGACTCGTGGAATTTTCCGATTAAGTATTTGTACTTTCATGTACTATAGTTAAGAAAAAGAAATAAATTTTAGACTGGTCGCCGCTAGGGAGCGGGCAAAATTCTTGTTCGCAGACAACTGGGGATCAGTAATGATGGGACTGGAGAGTGGAGACGTAATGGTTAGTCGTTAGTGGTTAGTAAAAAAATACAGCTAACAACGAATAACCAACAATTACCATGACTCATGACCCATTACCAATTACCCATTTCAGAATAACGAGAGGAAAATAACCGAGTGCGTCAGAATCAATTCACTCACGATAGACGCTACGATCCGCAGGCGATCGCTCAGTATTACCGCTCCCGCCCTTGGCAAGCGATTTGGCGAGCGCTAACGATTGTGTGGTCATTTGCGGGCTTTGTGCTGGGCATGATCTGGGACAGTTGGCAACATGAAGTCGCAGCACACCAGCCAGAACGAGCATCCCACCTGCGACAAATTCTTACCCGCTTGGGGCCAACTTTTATTAAAGTCGGTCAGGCACTTTCTACTCGGCCGGACTTAATTCGCAAGGACTTTCTGGAAGAACTGATCAAGCTTCAGGATCAATTGCCACCCTTTGATAGTGCGATCGCCTTTAGCATCATCAGAGCCGAACTCAAGCGCGAAATTGACAGCATCTATAGCCAAATCTCGCCAGAACCCATTGCGGCCGCCAGCCTCGGTCAGGTTTACCGAGCTCGTCTCATTAGCGGCGAAGAAGTAGCCGTGAAAGTACAGCGACCGAATTTGCAGCCAGTCATCGCCCTCGACCTTTATCTAATGCGATGGGCTGCGGGATGGCTGGCTCCCTGGTTGCCCCTGAATCTTGGTCACGACCTCACCTTAATTGTCGATGAATTTGGCATCAAATTATTTGAGGAAATTGACTACATTAACGAAGGGCGCAACGCTGAAAAATTTGCCGCCAACTTTGTCGATGACCCCACCGTTAAAGTCCCAAGTATTTATTGGCGCTACACCAGCAATTCCGTTCTGACATTAGAGTGGATTGAAGGCATCAAACTAACAGATACTCAGCGCATTCAAGCCGCAGGTTTAGACACCGATGCTTTAATAGAAATCGGAGTACGAAGCGGTTTACGACAACTATTAGAACACGGATTTTTTCATGCTGACCCCCATCCGGGAAATCTGTTTGCCCTCGCCGATGGCAGAATGGCTTACATTGATTTTGGGATGATGGATCAGCTAGAAGAACCAACAAAGGAAACTTTAGTTGATTCCGTAGTTCACCTAATTAATAAAGACTACCTTAACTTAGCCACAGATTTTGTCAAACTAGGATTTCTGACTCCAGATACAGATATTCACCCGATTATCCCGGCAATGGAAGCTGTTTTAGGAGACATCATCGGTGAAAGTGTTGGTAATTTTAACTTCAAGACAATTACCGACAGTTTCTCGGAATTGATGTATGATTATCCCTTCCGAGTTCCTGCAAAGTTTGCCTTAATTATTCGCTCTCTCGTCACCGAAGAAGGCTTGGCACTAACGCTCAATCCTAATTTTAGGATAGTTGAGGTAGCTTATCCTTATGTCGCGCGGCGGTTGTTGAATGGGGAATCGCCAGCACTGCGCCGCCGCCTAATTGAGGTATTATTCAAAGACGGCAAATTTCAGTGGGGCAGGTTGGAAAATATGATTGCGATCGCACGTTCCGATCAAAATTTCGACCTCTTCCCAACAGCACAATTAGGTCTGCAATACCTGCTCTCAAATGAAGGCGCTTTCCTGCGTCGCCAAGTAGTGCTAGCTTTAATCGAAGACGATCGGCTCCATACTCAAGAAGTTAGCCGCTTGTGGGATTTAGTTAAAGAAGACCTCAAACCTGGTCGCCTGTTCAATGCTGCCTTGGGCGCTTTAGCAGAATTTTCTACAGAAGGAGCCGCAGCTCTAACTCGATTTTAAATTTGCTAATAGTTAACAGTTAACAGTTAACAGTTAACTATTAGCCATTAGCCCTTACCAAAAGGAATTATTTCGTGTATAACTTTCCCGAACCGCCCATATTTTTAATGTTCGCTGGTCTCCTAGCAGGTATAGCCTCTGGAACAGCATTTGAAGCCGTTCTCAAACAAGCCGTACAGAACTGGTCGAAAAACCGCTCTACAAGTACCTTAGCGAATATACGAGGCACGCAATTGGCGATTCCTTTTTTAGGAATGATTGGCGGAGTTGGCATTTTTCTATCTTCTGGTTTAGAAATTTTTGGTTTTCCTAAAACGCTCTCTTACTCTGTATCAATACCTCTGACAATATTCACTGCGTGGCTAGTTTGGTTTCAGTTAGGTAAAGTTCTAAATCAGCTAGAAAAAGGAGGATCTCAATCATTAGATTTAGATTCTTGGAGCTAATTAGTATTAGGAAAAATGTAACGCCGCTATTTTGGCAGCAATTTTACCGCCAGGATGGCGGCGTTACGGATCGTTTTTCTTCCCCTTCTTCCTTCTTCCTTCTTCCTTCTTCCTTCAGCACTATTCAAAGCTAATGGCTAATTGTATCGTTACAGGCGCGGCGGGTTTTATCGGTTCTCACTTAGTAGAAACCCTTTTAAATCAAGGTAAAAATGTGATCGGGGTCGATCAATTTAACGATTACTATGATTCAGCATTGAAGCGCAAAAATATTTCTAAGTTTGAAAATAATCCAGCCTTTAAACTGGAGGAAGCCGATATTCTTGATTTGAATTGGTCATCACTCTTAGAGGAAACAGAGGTAATTTACCATCAAGCGGCCCAAGCAGGTGTCCGCGCCAGTTGGGGTGAAGGCTTCCGTGCTTATACTGAGCGCAATATCAACGCTACCCAAGTCTTATTAGAAGCAGCGAAAGATGCACCAAATTTAAACAGATTTGTGTATGCTTCTTCTTCTTCTATTTATGGAAACGCTGAATCTTTTCCTACCTCTGAAACTGCTTGTCCTCAGCCAGTTTCTCCCTATGGAATTACTAAGTTAAGCGGTGAACGTTTGTGTTTTCTTTATTATAAAAACTTTGGCGTACCAGCAACCGCACTGCGTTACTTTACTGTTTATGGCCCTCGCCAGCGTCCCGACATGGCTTTTCACAAATTTTTCAAAGCTATTTTGCTTGACGAAGCGATTACAATTTATGGCGACGGACAACAAACCCGCGATTTTACTTTTGTCAGCGATTGCATAGCTGCTAATTTAGCCGCTGCAAATGTACCGGAATCTGTAGGCGAAGTATTCAATATTGGAGGTGGAAGTCGGGTAGTTTTAGCAGAAATAATTAAGACAATGGAAAAGATTGTTGGTCGTCCAATTCGTATAAGTTTTATTGAGTCAGCGATGGGAGATGCGCGACACACTAGCGCCGATGTATCGAAAGCTGAGCAAATTTTAGGATATCAGCCGCAGGTTTCTTTGGTAGAGGGATTGACAAAAGAATGGCAGTGGATTCAGTCTTTATATGCTTAGAAATTCTGGAGTTTAAATTTAACATTGTTAAATTTTTGAATTACCCAAGCTTTGATATTTCTTTGTAACCGAACTAAGAAACTTGGGGGAGTTAGTTGAGGTCGTTTTTCCGGTGATTTCAAATACCGATAGTGCAAAAATACATCGCGGTAAGGAATATCGACATCTTCACCTGCACAAAGTTGAGCAAACTTGGAAGCAGATATACTCATGTAGTGAAGATAGGTAAGACGGCGACCGCGATCGTATAAAATGCAATCTATTACCTCAAATTGAGAAGACCAATGACTTCCAGTTACTTCTTCTGGCTGGTGATAAGCAAAGTTATAAAAAGAGATACCACTACGGGCCACTAAATAGTTAAATAAAGGTTGATCTGTTCCCCGTAATGACAGAACTTCTGCTTCACCCGCCTTTAATTTAAGCAATAAATTGCTTGAATTATCCCGATTTAAAACTCCCTTTTTAGACGCAAACCAACCTGCACAGAAAATTTGGGATTCTAGTTTTTGAATAGTGAAAATTTTAGGTAGTATTTCAGATGACAAATCAAAGACATAATTTAGATCGGATTTATATTGAAAATCATTTGCTACCCAGTCGCACTCATCAAGTTTTTGATAGACATAATTAATATCGCCCATTAAAAGAATATCGGCATCAAAATAGATAAACTTTTCAAAAGGGCCATCAAAACAACAAAATTTGCGGTGCATTCCCAAACAGTGAACGGGTTTCCACCCTTTTGAGCGCCAAATTTTTTGAGCTTTGTGATGAGAAGTCCAAGCTTGAGTTGCAAAGTTTTCCCAGAAGCTAATTGAATCACTATCGTCAAATAAGATGACATTATTTCGAGAGGCAATTTCATCCCGAACTTTGTCTAGTCTGTTGTCATAAGGAATGACGCAAACGGGAATATCTTTTGCCCCATTGACTTCTAAGCTGTTTAATAAGGCAACTAAATGATCGTAAACAACATCATTAGCAAGAGTATAAATGCCGTTATTCATAAATCTTTATCAGTTAGAAATTTGATTCACCGTAACGCCTCCCAGAGGGCGGCGTTACGAAAAATTTAAGAGGAGAAACGGCGGAATAGCCTTTGTATTAAAGGAGATTTTTCTTCATGTAGGTAACGGTAATGTTTCCATAATTTCCAATAAGGGCTACCTGCTTTTATGGGAATGCCGGCCCAATGGAGATATTTTAACCGTTTACCTTTGTCATAAAGGATATAATCTCTTTCTTGAAAATGTTTAGAACCCGCCCAACTTCCTGGCTCTTCTTCGGTAGTTTTTACAAGATTACAACGTTTAGAAATTAGCTTGAGAATCAGATAATTTAGTATAGGCTGGTCGGTGACATTTTGGGTAAAATCAAAATACTCTTTATGCTGCGAACATTCCTTTAAAATATCATACATTTGCTGTTCTGTAATACTTCCTTTCCGAGAACCCCAAAATCCGCTATTAAAAACATCTTGCAGTTCTTCATTAGTAAAAATATTTTGTTCTTTTACTAAGGGTGAAAAGATATTACGCAGTTTTTCACTAGCATGATGATAATCGCAGCAAAAAAAGTCTACTTCGGAGAGTCTACTTAAATTTGATGCTATGTCTTCAAAGACAATAATATCAGTATCGATATAAATAAACTCATCAAGAGGGCCAAACCAAGCGGCAAGTTTCCGCATTTTATTGGGAAGTGCCAAAAAGTTGCGGTCAAAGATTTCGGCAATTTTTAGGGTGAATTGCTCGATAAATTCCAGATTAGGGAAAAGTTGAACACCGTGTAAAGTGCTTAGTGTGGCTGCTATTTGTTGATATTCGGCGTTAAAAGGTATTAGGAAGATCGGGACTTCGGGATTATAGCAGCGGATGCTATTGAGAAGGGCGATCGCATTTTCGATTACTCTGTCATTTCCCACAATATAAATGCCACGATTCATATATTTTATCAATGAGTTAAGCGTAATTTTCCCAATATCTTTTTAAATAAACTTGGTGGTGGATTAGGAGAATAGAGCTTTGGTGGTTCAGTAAAAATAGGGCGCTTTTCTGGTTCTCTAAGATAGCGGTAATGTAGAAAAATATCGCGATAGGGAAACTCAAAATTTTCCCCCGCACAAACTTTTTCAACTACCTGCGGCGGTACGCCAATATAATGAATGTAAGTCAATCGATTTTTATTGTCATACAAAATGCGATCTTGCTCTTGAAAATGCGGCGATGAAACAGTACATCCTGTTTTTTCAGCGGTAAGACTATAAGCAAAATTATAGCTAGAAATCTGACTTTTCATCACCATATAATTTAGCAATGGCTGTTCACCTGCACCCGAATATAAAATTTCTGTATCTCCTGCTTTTAGTTGAGTTAAAAGCCACTCGATCGTAGCGCGATCGAAAATTCCTTGCTTGCTTCCATAAAATCCAGAACAAAATATTTCTGAATCTATGCGCTTTTGGTCAAACACTTTTAAGAGTTTAGGAGACTGAAGATTATAAACTTTACTGGGGTCAAGAAATTGAAAATCATAGACAACCCAATCATGGCAATCGAGTTTATTAAAAACAGCCTCTAGGGAGTTCATTACTAGGGTATCTGCGTCCATGTAGACAAAGTTTTCAAAGGGGCCGTCGAAAGCACAAAAGCGCCGATGAGCTCCATAAAGCCTGAATTTCTTGCTATTTAAACGTTCAGGTGCAGCCTCCTGCATAAATTCATCCCATCGCTGAATAGATGCGTAGTTATCGTAGAGAAAAACGTTAGAACGCTTAGCTATTTCTGCACTAATCCGAGTAGTTCGATCGTCAAAAGGATAAACGCAAACGGGAGTGTTTGCACCTAAGATAATTTCAATACTATTGAGCAGAGCAACCAATTGATCGTAAACTGTATCGTTAGCTAGCGTACAAATACCATTCATAAGTATTTAGAAATTAGTGACAAAATTAGACAGCCAATTGAGCAGATTTAGTTCGTGAAGAATGATTTGTCTCGCTTCTGCGATCGCCTCTTTTGCTGCATACCAATAATTCGGCGTAGCAACAACTTCTTTAATAAATTCTACACCTTTCTCATCCAGACTAGGCAGCCGCAGAAAACATCCTGGTGGTAACAATTTATCCGCCGCAGAACCACCATGATAAATTGGCAAACACCATGCTAAAAGAGAATCCCAAAGCTTTTCGCTAACATACCAGTCGTTATCAGCATAATTCTCAATTGCCAAATTGTAATAGTAGGGAGCCATCGCGTGCCATTTATTGTTAACGGAGCCATTACTATTAGCCAAACTTGGTAAATTGCGACCGTAAAGGTCAAAATTTAACTTTTGGTCTTGCAGCATTTTAATAAAGTCTAACCGACGGCGGTGGTTAGTTGTACGGCTAATGCCTGAAGTAATCCAAGAACAGAGTTTAGTTTTTTCTGGGGGCGGCATTTCATTCAATTCTCTAAAGGAATTTGGATGATACCAAATGGCAGGCATATAATCTGGTTGAGGAGCAAAATCATCAGGCCCCGAAACATAACCGCAATAGTTTTTGGCTTGTTCATAGTTAGCTTTTGTAATATGAACAATTTCTTCTAAGGGTGGTTCGCGAATTAAATAAATAATGCGTTCTTTGGGTACTCCCCGCAATGTTGTTTCTATGTCAGGTTCAGGAGGCTGCTTTCCTTGCCGTAATTGTTGTAACCATGAGGTTTTTTTTACTTGCTTGGGGAAATCAAATTGATACATTAATAAAAAGTCTGGCTGTGGGGAATTAGCTAGCATTTGAATATTACCCCAGTTGCCGAAATTTTGAGGAGTTTGTTGCCACAACCAGTCACTCTGATTTAAACCGGGGTAACTGGCAATCATGCCGATAATTTTTTCATTCATCGTCTTATTTTATCTTAAAGTATTTGTTCTTAAAATATCTGTAACACCACCCTGGCTTACGTGCCATAACTACCGAGAGGGTGGCGTTACGTTAGTGGGCGCATAGAATCTTCTACATAGCTTAAAATTTTAGTAATTCTATTTTCCCATGAAAACTGCCGGACAAAATCTATAGTTTCTGGATAGCCGTCTATCCTCTGCGGATAAATTTCCAAAGTTTTTTGAATACTTTGTGCAAACCGTACAGGGTTATCCGGTTCGCACCAAGTAGCAATTATATTCGCTGACTTAAATTCCATCAAAGACGGTATTTCAGTTGCTAAAATGGGAGTTCCCGATGCCATATAATCAAAAAATTTTAAGGGGGAAGTAAAAGTTGCGGCCTCTGTCAAACAATGAGGATGAGCTAAAATATCTGCTGCTTGTAACAAGCTAGCAAGCTGATTTTGAGGGAGGTAGCCAAGAAAAGTAGTATTGTTAACTTGCTTTTCTCTAGCTAGCTGCTGATAGGCTGTTACTTGAGATTGATTGCCGCCTGCGATCGCAAACTGAATTTCCGGTAATTTCTGAGCAACATTTATTAGCATATCTACCCCTTTAAACGGGTAAAGTCCTCCTGCATAAACAACTAAATGCTGGCTTCCACCTACTAGCAACTGCTCGCGCCATGCCTTAGCTGCTTCTGGGTTTCTTACCAAAAATAAATGATTAAAACCATTGTGCAGTCTGATTATCTTTTCAGGTGGCATTCCATATTCAATCATACTAGATTTGACTGTATTAGCAACAGTGACAGCAATTTGAAATAGAGGATTGTGGACGATCTCTGGTTCAAATTCCTTTGCCTCGTGATGGTGCTGTTCGTAGATGGCGGGAATTCCATTTTTTATTGCAGCTTTAACAAAGTTCCAGTCACGAGTATGCACTATTTTAGTATGCTTGCGTAGATGGAATGGTAAATAATATTTTGACACTATTGTGCTAGAGTTATTCCATTTTCCTCCAAAGCGATCTACGAACCAAGGCATCGGCAGAGGAGCTACTTTTAATTTTTCTTGAATATTATAAAGCTTTGTAAGTGCATCTTCCGGTTTTCTCGGCTGAAAGGGAAGCAAAAAATTAACAGGATTCAAAGTTTTTTTACCAAGGTAAGTCAATACTGCTGAGTAACCCAGATTTGCAGCCGCATTAGCAGAATGTGCAACCTGCACTAAGCTAGCTATGTTAGCTTGAGGCAAGACATTTCTAGTAAAAAAAACATAGTATTGTGACATCTTATTTCCTACTTGCTCATCTGCCTTTTTACAGTGTTTTCCATAACTTCTAAAATTTTGAGAATATTAGTAGCCGAGTGAAATGATTCTTTGATTAATTCCTCCCGTTCTTCTTGAGAATCTACCAAGTCGTCCACAAGTAATTTCAGAAAACCAATCATGGGGTTAAGGCGAGTCCGAACTTCATAAGAACTTCTAATTAAAGCTTCATCGCGAGCTGCTTCTTCGGCAAATTGCATATAGTAGAGACGAGCATAATAACCGCCTTTTCCTAAAAGTTGGTCGTGAGTACCAATTTCCACTACTCTGCCGCGATCGATCACAGCAATTTTATGGGCTTTTTGGACTGTCGAGAGGCGGTGAGCAATTACCAGAGTTGTGCGATCGCAACTCAACTTATCCAGAGCTTCTTGTACAGATCGCTCTGAAACGGTATCCAAAGCACTGGTTGCCTCATCTAAAATTAAAATCTCTGGATTTTGTAGCAAAGCCCTAGCAATTGAGATTCTTTGACGCTGACCTCCAGACAAGATCACGCCGCGATCGCCAATCTGCGTATCTAATCCTTGCGGTAACTGCTCAATAAACTCGTAAGCATTCGCTCGTTTAGCAGCTTCAATAATTTCATCTTCTGTCGCTTTTTCTCTGGCGTAAGCAATATTTTCCCGTACAGAAGCATTAAATAAAAATGTATCTTGACTAACAATTCCCATAGCTTTTCTCAAGCTTTTTATGTTGAATTCTCGGATATCCTTACCATCTATTGTGATGCAGCCAGAAGTAGGATCGTAAAATCTAGGTAATAAATCTGCCAAGGTTGACTTACCAGAACCCGAACTTCCTACCAAAGCTAAAGTAGTACCGTGAGGGAGAAATAAATCAATTTCATTAAGAACTAAATTATCGTGGTTGGGATAAGCAAAAGATATTTTATTAAAATGGATTCCTGACTCTAAATGAGTGTAAAATATAGAACTATTGAGCATGAATGGTTTGTCGTTGCGGTCTAAAAAATCATTCACAACCTCTACGCTCGCTGAGGTATTGGCAAATTGACTGCGAGCGCTATTTAACTGCGAAATTAGAGGGATGAGTCTAAAAAGTACCAGAAGATAGGTGAGCAAAACAGTAGAAATAGATTCTATTTCGTTAACAAATATTTTGCGTCCAATAAATAAAATAAAAATGACAACAATTAGATTAACAACTTCATTGATAGGAGAAATAGCAGCATAGTTTGCTTGCGCTTGGAAATCGGCAGTTTCTCGTTTCTGAATTAACTGCTTAATTCTTTCATACTCCTTTTCTTCATTTCCAGTGGCTTTAACCAATCGAATGCCACTCAAAGTTTCCAAGACTCTAACTGAATAATCTTTAGACATCTCTGAAAGCTGCTGTCCAAAGTATTTTGCTCTGGTAATTAGGAATTGATTTGCTAAGGCGACGAAAGATAGTAAAAATGTTGAAGTTAGCGTTAGTTTCCACGAAATTGAAATTAGCAAGCCCACAAAAACCAAAAGAGTAATTGAAGTAGTAAACATTCCTATAGCTGTACCAACTGCACTAGCAGTGCGACCAACTTCCCCACCAAGGCGGTTAATCAGATCCCCCACTTTAGTTTTAGAGTAAAAATCTAAATCTACTTCTAGCAAAAGCCGCAAGCCTGCTTCTCGTAAGTCAAAAGCCAAAGAGCGCGTCAACGAAGTCGCCACTAAAGTATTAACATAAATCGCAATGTTTTTAAGAATAATTGCTAAGACAATCGCTGCTGTCATCAATGCCAAACGATGGGATTGAGGCATTTCCTCAAAAGGATACATCAGCGTTTTAATTAGAGGCGGAGCGCCGCGTAGCTCAACTGCCTGATCCAACAAATTTAAAAGCACTGGTACAATCAAAGTAGTGCTTATACCATTGAAAAAAGCACCTGAGAAGCCTAGCATCACAGTCAGCAAGATCCTACCGGGATATCGTTGGGCAAATTTTAGGAGTAGCTTATTTGCAGACATGGTGGGTTCTCAGCTAAACAGTACCAGACATCAAATTCTCCATAGATTACAGCAAGTTACCAGACCCCATCTAGCAACTTAAAAATTACCTGATTCGATCTGCAATTAGGTCGGAAAGTATAGATGCCATTGCCTGAATACTATATCTCTCTACACATCTTTGCCTAGCTTTCATTCCTTGAGAATTCGCAGATGCCTGATTCTTAAATATCCATTGAATTTTCTGGGAAATTTGAGATGGGGAACTAGGCTCAACTAAATAACCTGTAGCACCTAAAATTTCTGGAATATCTCCCACTCGTGTAGACAAAATCGGCTTAGCCATTGCCATGCCATCCGTCAACTTTAGTGGAAATTGGGCCACTGCTGTAGGAGTATCTCGCTGAGGAACGACTACAATATGAGCAGCCGCTATCACCCCAGGCATTACCTCGACAGGAAACTTTGGTAATTTAATAATCCAACGTCCCCATTGTTGCACAAGTCTATCGTCATAGTCATCATAAGGGCTGCCACCTACAATCACTAACTTTAAATCTGATTCATTCAACTCCTCCAGCGCCATTAAAACATCCTCAACGCCCTTGTGAGGTCGCGGTGCACCCGGAAACATCAAAATTCGATACTCGGAGAGACCATAACGCTCTCTACTTATTTCCGGATTATACTTAGCAGGATCGAACATTTCAGTATCTTTGCCATTGGGCAAATATATCCCACCAAAACGCTGTTGCAAAAACTTACTATTTACAGTGATCGCATCAGCACGAGCTATCAATTTTTCCATCCACTTGATATATAGTGGATGATCGAGCTGTTTCAACTGACCATTTTTCTTAAAAATATCTCGATATAATTGTTTCAGAGAAGGACGATACTCCCACAGATCTCCACCATACCAGCTCAGTTCCCAGTCATCAATATCTAAGATTACTGGACGGCGATCTTGGAGCTTTTTTAATAGAGATAAGCCAAAGCTAGCTGGCTTAGGTTTAACGGCGTAAATAATATCTCCATCTATTTTTTTTAAATGTTGTTTAACTGCTCCTAAAAACTCAGGATAGTTCTTTCCCGGCGCAGCATAGAGGGGAATGTTCCTGGGAGGAGTAGCATAAAGTTCTTTGCCGAATTGAAATCCGACAACTTCTACCTCATAATTTAGTTCGATCAGAGCTTGAGCAAGGAGAAAGGCACGAAGTGCTTCTGCTCCTGACAAATCGCTCACGACTAATGACACTTTCACTCTTGTTATTTATGGGAATTTGATTTATTTTCCCGCTTAATAGAGATTTTGTCAATATTGATAAATACCACAGTACTTTTATCTTATACGCCAAGGATTTTTTAGTTGATTGGGCAATAGAAATTTAGCGCCACGATCGAAAAGTATAGTAAAGAGCGATCGCGTCACATTTTTTGCATACTGAGGTCGGTAAGGATAGGTACAATGTAACACCTTAACTGGATCATGAATACTGTACAATTCTTTCCACTTATCTAGATAGTTATAACAGGGTGGCAAGATTTTCATTGTCGGTTTTACAGTTTCAATGGCAGCAGCAAAAGCACCTTGATCTTTTAATAATAACAGATTTTGATTGGCAATAACAAGCTGAAAATATTGGTGGAAATGCTGAAATAAAATTTCAACTTGGCTACTTTTTCTAAACGCCATAAAACCGCCGTTGTATTGAATACTATTTTCCTGGAGCGGTAGTCCAATCGATTGTAGAGTTGGCAAAACCTCTTGCTTAACTCTCAGCAAGTTTGAAGCTTTAGCAATCGAAGGTTGAACATCTTCTGTCACCAAAAAATCAACTTCATCTAAATAATCGAATACTTCATGTATTGGCGATAGCAGACAAATATCACAATCCATATATATCGTTTTTTCAAAAGGAGATTCTTGATATAAAAGGATCTTAGCTTCTCGCGAAGCCAAAACGGGATTTTCACTAGAGGGTGCTGGTTTCAAGATGACATTCCTAAAAACCTTAAGCAAAGGATATAAAATCCAAGGGATTCTATCTACCAAAATGATAATTTTTTCTTGGTGAAACTTCCTAACAGAAGCCAAAAAATGAATGCAATCCTGAAACGAGTAAAGACCTGTTAAAATAGTGATAAAACCTTTTTTTTCTGATTGCATAATTAGTATTGTTTAGTTTTTTATTTACGTAACGCCGCCCTCTGGGCGGTAAAATACCGCCCAGAGGGCGGCGTTACGGTTAATTATTGCGTCCATTCCCAGAAACTCTCACTCCAATCATCGCAGTAATGGAAAATTCCTTTCCATTCATAAAAATGGACAAAATCATTTAAGTTAACTTCTTTATGGACATCTCTAATCATGTACAGGGGTTTATTGCCATAAAAAGAAGCCCACATAGTATAACTGCTTGGTGCCCCGATAATATAGTCGCACTTAGCTAAAGCATACATATCTTCAATTAAATGATTGTTTCCAAAAATATAGTTAAACTGCTCAAATAAACTGCTTTCTTGCGTTAGGTTAGAGCAGATTAAAAATTTGATATTTTTACCTACAAATAGGTTTTGAACGGAGTTCATTACTTTGATATATTGCTCAGTTTGATAAAAATATCTTCCTTTTTGGTGTTGAGCGTAATCACCCTGACGAATATGCACTCCGATGACAATATCAGAATTGTGTCTGGTATTGGATATCAGGTTATTTACATGAGATTGATATTTCTCTAGCGGTGTAAAGTAGGCTCTAATTTGAGGAGCATAATCATATAATTTTTTTGTGTCTTCTACAAACCATCCATCTCGAAACAACCAACCTTTAAAACAAAATATAGATCTTTGCTTAAGTTCGTTTTTATCGTAATAATTATTCCAATTAAAAGGTTTTTCTCTTGTAATCTCTTTTACTTTAAAAACTCGATTTTCTGTTAAATAACTGGCAAGACTATAAAATTTACTACGAATAAACTTATTCCCTTTTATAGTAATAGCCAGAGGGGGATAGCAACATAAAAAATCCCTAGCACTACCTTGAAAGAAATCAGCATATTCTTCAAAAGCTGGATTGACAACTCTTAGATTATTCTCAATCGCAAAAGCAATAAAATTAGCAAAAAGTAGCAATCTATTACCCAGTTGCCCAGATTTAGCAGCAATTACTAGCATATTTCCTTTACTGAAAATAGATTATTTATCGGTTGGGAGATGCTACCTTAGAACTGATTTTAATTCTTAATGGAAGTAGGAGAGGGAAATTCCTAACATTAGATCTAGCACCATTCTTTCTTAAAAAGGCGGAAGATCTGTATCCCTCATTTTTACTGATGCTATTTAACTAGCTATGACGCTGTTGATGCCACTGCCAAGCATGAGATACAATATTATCTAAATCTGGATATTCAGGAATCCAACCCAGAATTTTTCTAGCTTTCTCACTACTTCCAACTAAAATAGGCGGATCTCCGGGGCGGCGATCGCACTCTAAAGCTTTTATTTCTCGCCCCGTTATTTTTCGCGCCATTTCTATTACCTCTTTAACTGAAAATCCACCTCCATTACCTAAGTTAAAAAAGTCAGACTTCCCACCATTTAATAAATATTCTAAGCCTAAAATATGAGCAGAGGCTAAGTCATTAACATGAATATAATCCCGAATACAAGTACCGTCAGGGGTATCATAATCCGTGCCAAAAATAGAGATAGAATCTCGCTTACCCAAAGCAGTTAGTAGCACTAAGGGGATGAGATGAGTTTCTGGGTTGTGATCCTCCCCTAACAACCCATTCGGATTGGCACCGGCAGCATTAAAGTAGCGAAAGCTAACAGATTTCAAGTTATAAGCTAGATCGAAATCTGATAATATGCGTTCTACCATTAACTTAGTAGCGCCATAAGGATTGATGGGATTTTGGGGGTGATCTTCCGTTAGGGGAATCTTATTTGGCACGCCATAAGTCGCACAAGTAGAAGAAAATACAAATTTATTGACACCAGCAGCTAACATTGCTTCCAAAAGGGTGAGAGTTCCTACTACATTATTGCGGTAATATTTGGCAGGATCTGTAACAGATTCGCCTACATAGGCATAGGCAGAAAAGTGCATTACGGCTGTAATATTATGGGTGGCAAATAAACGATCTAAAAGGGCACGGTCGTTGGTATCTCCAACTATTAATTTTACCTGTAAAACTTTTTCGACTAACTCTTGATGCCCGTAAACTAAGTTGTCTAAAATTACTAAGTCATAACCTGCTAGTTTCAGTGCTAGAACGGCGTGAGAGCCAATATATCCAGCTCCACCTGTCACTAAAATAGTTCCCTTTTCTGTGTTCATTTTTGCCTCTGTTAATTTTGTGTTATTATCTAATTTTCGGGGTGGAAACAGAACTTACGCATTAGTTACTTAAGGTTTATCTCCGGGCGATATAATTGCTGGAAATATGACTTTACTAAAAAATAGGAGCGTAAGTCATAGATAATTTTAGACTTTAGTCAACGAACTTGAGCCGACCGATTTGGATATAGTCAAATATGCGGTTGATTTGATGGCGTTGTTCTTCAGTGATTTTGTCATCAGAAAGTAGGGCAGAAGTCAGCAGGAGATGGTCTCGGCGACTGAGTTTACCTGATGAGGTGATTCGCTCTATCATGTGATAAATACCTAAGTTCGATCTATTTTGAGGTGTTCGCAACATAGAGTCTTCTCTTTGAGCTAGCCCTTTGCAAAGGCTCTGAGCCAGAACTGGTTTAACCGCAGCAGGTTCATGAATTACCAGTCTACAAGCACTCTCTGCTAGGATTTTATACTATCAGTTTTAGTTGTACATCAGAGCATATTTTTAGTAAAGTAAATAAAGTTTAACAGAGCTAAGAGGCAATTTTTCATGGAGGTTTATAGGCTGCCGATACTTTCAGACAATTATATTTTTTTTCTGCACGATCGCGATCGCAACATTGCAGCCGTAGTCGATCCGGGACTTGCACAGCCAGTATTGCAGCAACTTCAAGCACTCGGAACCCCATTAACAGCAATTTTCAACACTCACCACCATAACGACCACATAGGCGGTAACTCAGAACTGTTGCAACGCTTTCCCTACGCCAAAGTTTATGCCGGAATCAAAGACCGAGGCAGAATCCCTGGAGCCGAAGTATTTTTAGAAGATGGCGATCGCGTCAATTTTGCCGCTCAAACTGCCCAAATTTTCTTTGTACCCGGACATACCAAAGCTCACATTGCCTATTATTTTCCCCCCAACCACCCCAAGGAGAACGGGGAATTATTCTGCGGCGACACCCTATTTGCTGGTGGCTGTGGTCGTGTCTCTGAAAGCACGCCAGACCAAATGCTAGCCTCCCTCAACAAACTGCGAGCTTTACCAGATAATACTAGAGTCTGGTGTGCCCACGAATACACCCTCAAAAATCTGCAATTTGCCCTGACAGTAGATCCCGATAACCCAGATTTACAGCATCGCTTTGCCAAAGTCAAGGCTGCCAGAAATCGCTCGGAGGCAACCATACCCTCGACGATCGCACTAGAGAAAAATACCAATCCATTTCTACGATGCGATCGCCCCAACCTCCAGTCAGCCACCAACAGCAAAGATCCTACACTAACCTTTACCCGTCTACGGCACATGAAAGATCAATTTTAATCTGCGATCGCTAACAGCAAGCAACCTCAAAAGCCCAACGCAATTTTTATTTTTATATATTTTCCCCCTCCCTCCCCCACTCCCCCGCTCCCTCGCCCCCCTTGCCATCCTTACCCAAACTTCGATAATATAAAGAGTTCGAGTTGAAAAATTACAGGAATCACCGTGAGCAAGCGCGTCCAATTAGTCTTAAATAAGGATGTCACCAAACTAGGAAAAGTTGGAGACCTAGTAGAAGTAGCCCCAGGCTACGCCCGCAACTACCTACTGCCCCAAGGAATCGCCTATCGTACAACCCCAGGCATTCTCAAGCAAGTAGAACGCCGCAGAGAGGCCGAAAGGCAGCGTCAGCTTGAGCTCAAGCAACAAGCTGAAACCCGCAAAAAAGCCCTCGAATCCGCCCCCACTTTCATCATCTCCAAACAAGTCGGCGAAGGTGAGGCAATTTTTGGTACAGTCACCACCCAAGAAGTTGCAGAGTTGATTTTCAACACCACTGGACAAGAAATAGATCGACGCGGTATTCACTTACCTGAAATTCGCAAAACAGGTTCTTACAAAGCTGAAATCAAGCTTCACGCAGATGTTAATGCCGAAGTAGAAATTCAAGTTGTATCCCTCTAGTTGTTAATTGTCTAATTACTGACGACTTTATCTTTGTAGGGTGAGCATTTGCTAAAAAGAAGTCTGTAAATTATTTATAGACAGAGAAGGTTGTAGGCAATGCCCACCCTATGTTTATAGCAGTTTTCATTCGGGTAGTGAAGGCTCTTAATTAGCAATTAGCAATTAGCAATTAGCAATTAGCCATTAGCCATTAGCAATATTCTTCAGGTGACAAATGAGTGAATTAATGCCAACTAACATAGAAGCAGAAGAGGCTATTTTAGGCGGCATACTAATTGACCCCGAAGCCATTTCGCGGATTGCCGAACTTCTCCGCCCAGACTTTTTTGCCATCACCGCCCATCAAGTCATCTACAAAGCCGCCCTCGACCTCTATTTTGAAGGCAAACCCACCGACTTAATGACCCTCACCACCTGGCTTGCTGACCGCAACAAACTAGAGCAAATAGGTGGACAAAGCAAGTTAGCACAACTGGCAGAACGCACAGTTTCAGCAGTCAATATTGACCAATATGCCATATTAGTTGAAGATAAACATATTCGCCGCAAATTAATTCACGCTGGCAACGAAATTGTCCAATTAGGTTACGAGACAGCCACAGAATTACCAATAGTTTTAGACCAAGCCGAACAAAAGATTTTTAACATCACTCAAGACCGTCCGCAGCAAGATTTAGTTGCCATCAGCGAGACTGTAAACGTCATTTCTAAAGAGTTAGAAAATCGCAATGAAGGTTTAACATTACCCGGTATTCCCTGCGGCTTTTATGACCTCGATGCCATGACCGGAGGCTTCCAGCGTTCCGATTTAATTATCGTCGCAGCCAGACCCTCAATGGGCAAGTGTATTGCCTTTGACACTCTAATAGTGCAAAAAAATGGTACGCTTTCCACCATTCAAGAAATCTATCAGCAACATCAAGAACATCAAACAAAATTATTAACATTGGGCAAAGATTGGAAATTTCACATAACTCAACCCTCTGCCTTTATTGATGATGGTATTAAACCCATATTTCGCGTAACTACCAAACTTGGAAGGTTTGTAGAAACAACAATTACTCACCCCTATTTAACTATCAAAGGATGGCAACAACTTGCAGAACTTAAAGTAGGCGATAAAATTGCAGTTCCTCGCAAACTTGATGTCTTTGGTACAGAAAAAATCCGCCCCTGCGAAGTTAAGTTATTAGCTTATTTAATTGGTGATGGTTGTCTGGTAGATACAACACCAGAATTTACTAATAATCATCCTTTAATTCAAGCAGATTTTACCCAAGCTGCTCAAGAATTTGCCGATTTAAAAGTTCGCAAGGAAGTGAGAGAAAACAAAGCTACAACCCTTTACGTATCCTTAAGCCAAGGTAAGAAAAATCCTTTAACTGCATGGTTAGAAAAATTGGAACTGTGGCAGAAAGATGCTCACAATAAAACAGTACCATCCCTAATATTTAGGTTAGATAAATCACAAATTGCTTTATTCCTTAACCGCCTTTTTTCAACTGATGGCTGGGCAACAGTTTTAACTAGCGGTCAGGCGCAATTAGGCTATTGCTCAGTTAGCGAAACACTAGCTAGACAAATACAACATTTATTATTAAGATTTGGGATAATTGCTACGCTTAAAAAGCGTTATATCAAATATAAAAACACTCGTAGAATAGCTTGGCAATTAGATATTACTGATACCCAATCCATCAAAACATTTATTTCAGATATTGGAATTTTTGGCAAAGAAAATGCTGTAACAAAAGTGCAAGCAGCCTTAGCAAACAAGCAATACAAGACCAACCGCGATTTAATCCCGATTGAAATCTGGGAAAAAATAGCCGCAGTAAAAGGTAATGAACCTTGGACTATTTTAGCACGGCGGGCGGGAATTAAGGGCTACACAAATATTCATGTAGGCAAGCGTTCGCTATCGCGCGAACGGCTTTTTATTCTGGCAACTGCCTTAGAAAATCTGCCATTACAACAATTAGCAACCAGCGATATCTACTGGGATGAAATTGTATCAATAGAACCGATGGGATACAAGCAAGTCTATGATTTAACCATTCCAGAAACACACAACTTTGTTGCTAATGATATCTGCGTTCATAACACTGCATTCTGTACAAATATTGCCCATAATATCGCTGCTGCTCAGAAATTGCCAATAGCTATTTTTAGCTTAGAAATGTCAAAAGAACAGCTAGTACAGCGCCTTCTTTCCAGTGAAGCCGGAATCGAAAGCAATCGCCTGCGTTCTGGTAGAATTAGTCAAAATGAATGGGCTCCTATAAGTAGCGCGATTGGTTCCCTATCAGAATTGCCAATTTTCATTGACGATACTCCCAATCTTACCGTTACAGAAATGCGGTCTAAAACTCGCCGCCTGCAAGCAGAACAAGGCGGAGCTTTGGGATTAATATTACTAGATTACTTGCAATTAATGGAGGGAAGTAGCGATAATCGGGTGCAAGAATTGTCTCGAATTACGCGAAGTCTCAAAGGTTTAGCGCGGGAACTCAGCGTGCCAATTATTGCTTTATCTCAGTTAAGTAGAGGTGTAGAAGCGCGGACAAATAAGCGACCGATGATGTCGGATTTGAGAGAGTCGGGCTCGATTGAACAAGACGCGGATTTAGTGATTATGTTATATAGAGAAGAATATTATAATCCCGATACACCTGACAGAGGCATTGCAGAAGTTATCATTACAAAACATCGGAATGGGCCTACAGGGATAGTTAAATTAATATTCGATCCACAATTTACTCGATTTCGCAATCTGGCAGTTCCCAGACGGTCATAGTTCCCAAAAAACTGAGAGCTGCCAAATATTGACTTCCTACCCAGCGATTTTCAACAATTCCACATCGAAAATTAAAGTAGCATTAGGAGGAATTACCCCACCAGCACCACGAGCACCATAACCCAACTCAGGGGGGATAATTAACTTGCGACGGCCGCCAACTTTCATCGTGCCCACGCCTTCATCCCAACCTTTAATTACCTGACCCACCCCAATTTTAAACTGGAAAGGACTACCGCGATCGCGCGAACTGTCAAACTTAGTTCCGTTTTCCAGAGTCCCCGTATAGTGAACTACCACCGTCTGGCCAGTTTTTGGCTCCGCACCATCTCCCTCTTTGATTTCAGTGTATTTCAAACCGGAAGGCGTAGTAATTGTCTTTTCAGTATTTTCAGTCATATTATTGCCAGCGATAGTAGCTGGTGCATCTGGTATTGTAGCCTCAGCTACTAGCAAATTGCTTTGATTTAAAGACGTTTCAACCTCCGTCTTGATAACAGTCTGGGGTTGAGGTCTGGTAACAACGGCTGCAATGGCTTGTTGTCGGCTACCGCTAAATTGAGAGATTACCAGCACCGTACAGCATACTAACATTACCCCCAAGCTGATCAGAATTCCTTGCAAAATTCAGTCCTCCTTATTCCAGTGATACAATCCCATCTTTAGGCTCCGTTTGGGAACACATAGCCATCGAAATTAGAGTGAGAGCTGACTTTGAGATTGATATCAGCAAATACAAGAATTAGCTGTATCAGCCTCATGCTTCCTCCTTCCGAGATGATGGGAATAACCAAAAGTTATCCTATCACAGTACAAAAATTACTCAACTACTCTCACTAAACTTAACGCCAGAGGCGATTTTCCAAATCCCGCACCTGACGCTCCAAACGGTCGAGCCGTCCCCGTAACTCATCCATTTCTGACTGACGAGGGACTCCTATATCTTGCATCATATTCCGCAGTTGCCTCTGCATCTGCGCCTCCCAGTTACCCTGCTCCGATTTTATCTGTTGCATCATATCATCTACCAAGTTTTGGGCCTGCTCGGAATTAAGTTTGCCATCTTGAACCAATTGCTCGCTCACTTCCTGTAATTTCTCCGTCACCAAGGAAGTAGTGCCAATGCCGAGCATGATCAGTTGCTTGAGTAAGTTACTGTTATCCATAAGGTTTTGCTGCTGTTAGGAGCATTGATTGGGTGCTATCTTAGGCCGCGTACAAAGGCGATCGAGGCATCTGTACAATTGAAGTTAAATCAAAGTCGGCCTACATTTCTATTTTGGGGTATCTGCCGATCGCCTGCGACTCCAGCCTAGAAGTCAATGTTCGGAAAACCGCCAGTATATCCATCCTGAAAGCATACAGATTGCGGATTTTTGATTTTCGCTTTTGAACTGAAAAACCCTCACCATGCCACATTGTCCCCGTTGTAGCCAACCTGTAGACGCTTCTGCGATCGCCTGTCCCCACTGTCAAATTCCTCTTAAAGCATACGGTCATCCGGGTATCCCTCTCCACCGTTCCCAAGGAGAAGAATATCTCTGCACTACCTGCCTCTACCACGAAGACGACACCTGTAACTTTCCGCAACGTCCCTTTGCCCAAGATTGTACGCTTTATCACGATCGCTCTGAACCAATTTTGCCCCTCAGCAGTCAATACATTAGTGGCGGTTGGCCCCAACTTGTCAAAAGCTGGTGTCAGCGCAATATATTTTGGTTATTCCTGCTCGGTCTGGTAATTGTCAGTCTCCTATTATCTCTTTGATTAAGAAGAAGGGGAAAAGAGGGGCTAGGGGCTACGATGCTCAGGACTAGGGAAAGAGAGGGGGAGAGGGGGAGATGAGGAGGATGGGTAATTAGCCATTAGCTATTAGCCATTAGCTATTAGCCATTAGCCATTAGCCATTA
>NZ_JAQMUA010000203.1:0-8114 GCF_028330895.1 Kamptonema animale CS-326
AACCGATTAGTTGGCGATCGCCACTACCTACCGGCGGAGTTCATAGGGTTGAAGCTAGGGCTACGTACCGTTAGCGCGATCGCCCCTGAAAATAGTCTGTAGTTGTTCTACTGTACCTCATAACATCCGGAAGTGCTGTATGTGATAACACTTACAGTTATAAGTGATATTAATCACAACTTACTTAAGTAAACTCGGAAGCGAACTCTATCTTAATCTTTACTTTTTCATCCGGTCAAGGCGCGTGAGTCAGAGTATTTTGCATTCAATGAGATATAGAGAAGCAATAATGAACGTTGACGAACTGCTGAGGCTATACGCAACAGGAGAAAGAAATTTCAGTGGGGTATACCTACCAGAGGTGTATCTCTGTGACGCAGAGCTAATTGGAGCAAACCTATGCGAATCAGATATTACCGGATCTAATCTGAGTAAAGCCAAACTCAACAGAGCCAACCTCAGCAAAGCCAATCTCAGCAACACCAATCTCAGCGGTACAGATCTGGGAGGAGCTGACATGACAGAAGCAATTTTAACTGAAGCCAACCTGTGTCGAGCCGACCTGATAGGTACTAATCTCAGCAAAGCTGACTTGAGCAGAGCCTTCCTCACCCAGGCAAATTTCATCGGAGCCAATATTTCTAGAGCAATCCTATGTCAGACAGACTTGCACGGAGTCAACCTCTACGGAGTAAATCTGCGTCGAGCAATTCTTACCGAAGCTGACCTAATTGGAGCCAACTTAACTAAGGTAGACCTCAGTGGAGCCGATTTAATGGGAGCTAGTCTAATTAGAGCAGACCTAACTGAAGCTATCTTAAGTGCCGCAGACCTGACTGGTGCCAACCTACTAGGCGCAAACCTAACTGGAGTCAACCTCAGTGGAGTATATCTTAAGGGCGCAACCATGCCCGACGGTACAGTTCACGACTAATTGCCCTTCTATTTTGGCAGCCTGCGAAGAACTGGTGGTAAATTAAGGAGTAATGAGCTGTTAAGCGAGAATTACTCCTTAGCAATTTTAGTTTTAATTTTATTGCAAATAAGCGATACTAAGAGTATTTTAGATTTTATATTTTGGATTTTAGAGGCTAAAAATGAAACTCAGAATCCTCGCAACTGCAACGCTGCTAACCGCGATTTTCCCAGCCATTGCTGCATCTGCCGAGAATATTGAACATACACAACAGCTACTAGCAACCCGACAGTGTTCTCAGTGCGACCTTAGCGGTGCAGGTCTAGTTTTAGCCAACCTGACTGGAGCCGATCTCAGAGGTGCTAACTTGAGCGGTGCCAATCTCAGCCGCGCGAACCTCAGTGGCGCAGATCTTACAGGCGCAAACCTCAGCGGTACTAGCCTCTATGGTGTCAACTTGAGCGGCGCAAATCTCACGGGTGCCAACCTCAGTGGTGCTGATTTGAGAACTGCCTATCTAGGTAATGCCAATTTAGCTAGCATTAATCTGAGTAATGCACAATTACTAGGAGTTAGGGGATTGCCAACCAATATCGGGGAAGCAGAGGACTTCTACAGATTAGGGTTGGCAGAAGCTAAAGCCGGAAACTACAGAAATGCCATAGATTATTACAATCAAGCACTCAGCCTCAAACCCGATTTAGCAGCAGTCTATTTTGCGCGAAGTATGTCTCGCGCTGACTTGGGAGACTTTCCAGGTGCGACTCAGGATGCTCAGATAGCTAATCAACTCTTTGCCTCTCAAGGAAATGTCAGAGGTCAGGAAGTGTCGAAGCAGTTAGTGCAAGCGATTGTAACCCGTCAAAAGCCAACGGAACCTCAAACTGGTGGTGGAGGATGGATGAATGCTTTAGGAGCGTTAGGATCTGTCTTGCTAAAAGTCCTGTTTTAAATTTGTACGAAGAAGGGGCTAGGGACTAGGGCAGAGGAAGAGATGGGGAGGATGGGGAAGATAGGGGAGATGGTTAATAGCAATTAGCAATTAGCAATTAGCAATTAGCCATTACCAATTAATGTACTGGAATTTCAATCCTAAACTCAGTACCTTCCCCTGGTTGAGAAATACACCTAAGTACACCTTTGTGTTTTTCTACTATAATTTGGTAGCTGATTGATAAACCTAATCCCGTTCCTTGACCGACAGGCTTAGTGGTAAAAAAGGGATTAAATATCTGAGAAACCAAATTTTGGGGAATGCCTTGACCATTATCTCGAATGGAGATAACCGCAGTTTCAGGATCGATCAATTCAGTCCGAATCCGAATGTAAGCCGGCGTATCATTAGGAGTGAAAAATATTGAGTTTTGAGTCGAAATTCCGGTATCTTCTAAGTTTTTTTGCCTCATACCCCGATCTCTAATCCCCATTTCTAGAGCATCAATAGCATTGCTAATGATATTCATAAATACCTGATTTAACAGACCAGCATAACACTCAACTAGCGGCAAATTTCCATACTCTTTGAAAAGCTCAATAGCAGGACGGTCTGGCTTAGCTTTGAGCCGATGCTGTAAGATTACTAGCGTACTTTCTAGACCTTCGTGGATGTCAACTGGTTTTTTATCTGCTTGATCTAAGCGTGAGAAATTGCGTAAAGACAGAACTAGCTGGCGAATACGTTCGGCTCCCATTTTCATTGAGTCGAGAATTTTTGGTAAATCTTTTGCCAGAAAGTCTAAATCAATAGCTTGGGTATGTTCGCTAATTCGATCGTTGGGTGCGGGGTACTGCTGTTCGTACAATTCTACTAAATCCAGCAAATCTTTAGTGTATTCAGTAACGTGAGAAATGTTACCGTAGATAAAGTTAACTGGGTTATTAATTTCGTGAGCAACACCTGCAACTAATTGTCCTAGTCCAGACATTTTCTCAGTTTGAATTAGTTGAGCTTGAGTGTGCCGTAGTTCTCCCAGAGTTTTACCTAACTGTTGAGCCTTGGCTTGCTCTGCAATAGCGGCGGCTTGGCTGGCTTCATAAAGTTCTGCTTGGTGGATGGCGATCGCAGCTTGATGAGCTAACTGTTGCAGTAAATCCCTTTCAGAATTTTGCCAAACTCTCGGCCCAGAACATTCGTGGGTAATCAATAACCCCCACAGCAAAGCATCGGTTCCAATTGGTACAATTAAACTCGCTCTGATCTGAAGACTCTCCAAAAACTCCCGGTGACAAGGCGCTAAATCATCCTGATAAATATCATTAATTGCCTGCACCCGTCCTTGCCGATAAAGACACGCGGACTCCTCTGGAAAGCAGTTTTCTGGGGCTTTAATGCCTAAAATAGAACTCCGCCCACTGCGGGTTATATCTGAGAGAGAGGCAATACTTTCTACTACAACCTCGCCTTCTCTACCTTTGATAAACTGGTAAATCACGACGCGATCGGTATGCAGCAAAGTTCGTACTTCTCGCACAATAGTTTGCAAGATTTTTTTTAAATCCAGCGTACTGCGAATTTGATCTGTAACTCGTCCTAGTACCTTGGCCAACTCCAAAGACTGCTGCAACTGTGAAGTCCGTTCTTGAACTTGATGTTCCAAATTAATATTAAGATTTTGTACCTCTTTGTAAAGAGTGTACTGCTGAATTGCCATCGAAAAGTGATTGCCTATAGCTTTCGCTTGCTCAATCTCACGGCTATTCCACTCACGGGATTGACCTTTTTTTAGTTCTCGCCATAATTCAAAAGACTGTCGGGGAAGCCTTTGTTTCACATTGCTCTCAAAGCGACCTGCCCATAACCTTTCGGTTTCAATTTCATTCCGAAAAATTGTCAAATAACCGAGTAAGTGTTGGCGATATTGGATCGGAACTACCAGTAAGCCACGAATTTTAGTAGACTGAAAAGCTGGAACTAATACTCTAAATGAAGGCTCTTTATATAAGTCCGTAACGATCAAAATTGGGAAATGAGAATTGGGAATTGGGAGTTGGGAAACCCCATTTACCTGTTTGAAACCTACTTCTTTGAAGCCTGCTTCCGCCCACTGCTGCCATAAAGGATGCTCTTCAATAGGTATTTCTTTTTCCCATTTTGGTAGACTTGGTTGTTCGCCACAAGTAAACAGCTCAAAGGAAGCAGGAAGGTCATCCTCTGAGAAATTTATAACTTCAGGATTTATATCTGTTGGCGATATATTTTTATCCTTAATCTTTAGATTTTTACTCTTAAAATAGACTCTACCACCAGTACCTTCAAGATCTCTAACAGTAGCTTCTAAAGCAGCTTTCAATTGAATAGTGGGTTGACCATGCAAAAGAGTTGCAACTCGGTTAACTTTAGCTTCACGCAGTGCTTGTTCGCGAGTTTGGCCTAGAAGATTGGAATGAGAAATCGCGATTGAAATTTGATCGACTACTAACTGCACTAGCTGTAAATCTGTTTCTGAAATGCGATGAGATTCGCAATGGTGAGAAACTAAAAGTCCCCAAAGTTCAGTTTGAGATGTTAAATTTTGAGTTCGCGATCGGGAAATTGCTAAAGGGTCTGTTATTTCTTGCTCACTTATATCGCATAAAATCGGTACTACCACAGAGGATTGCACTCCCATTGCCCTCAGATAAGTTGCGTGACAAGTGTCTACGGATCTATACCTGATTTCTTCGTTTGTCAGGGATTCTCCTGTTTCCGCAGAATCCAGCGGACTCAAACCCATTAACCCGGAATTAACATCAACTATTGTACGCTGCCGTAGATTGACATACATCTCTCGTGCTTCTTGAGGAATATCATCGGCTGGAAAATTTAGGCCTTTAAGGGATGGGAGACGATTATTATTAATTGACTCCGCCACTACTTCGCCGCTACCATCGGTATTAAACCGATAAATCATAATCCTATCTGTTCCCAAAAAACCGCGCACTTCCTGTGCTGCACAGATTAAGATCTCTGGTAATTCCAGAGATTGGCGAATGCGTTTGGTAATTCGGCGCAGTAAAACTTCTCTGTCTAGTCTCTGCTTTAATTGTTGTGTATTTTCTACCAGATTCATCTTTCTTCTCGCCTGGAGATTCCGGTTATAACTGTAATGATGGCAACGCTTGCGCTGGCGAGACATCTACAGCTAGGTCTTTAACTTTTGTCACTCAAGTAGATCGCTGAGGTAAAAATTCCGCCCTACGCAATTCAACTAGCCTCTTTCAAACGCTCTACTATTTTCGATGTTAGATTAGCGGTGGGTAGTGGACAATTTAACACTGCCTGCGATGAGCTGCGAGCATTATTTTTGATCCCTGCACTGAAAAAGGCATTTTTTCAAGCTAACCCTTCATTTCTATCATCTTATAAATTTTGAGTGTTCTGGAAGTTTTATCAAAAAAAAATTAATTTTTATGAAAAATTAACAATTATTTACACAAATTTATAAAATGCTAATTTTTGTAACCGCCAAGACGGTAAGGAGGTTGTTAATTGCTGACATTCTTGATTTTATTGTATTTTCCTTCTGCGGTTCTAGCTCAATTCAATTTTTCTAGCTTGTGGCTTCTGCTAATAAGTTTAGGATTGGGGTAGTAAACCGCGATCGCGGCGTTGGGAGATTTCTAAGCGAACGCTCATCAGTATTTTGCCCAAATGGTTTTGGCCAGTACGATCGCAGCCACAGCCCCAGTAGTAATCTGTGGGTGAATCCTCAACAATTAGGCAATCGCCTGTAGACAGCAGAATAGCTTGGATATCAGTGTGCGTAATAAATTTTGTTAAAACGGCCTCTCGCATAATTGCAGTTTTCACTTCTTCCCAGTCGGGGCGAAGTTGTCGGCTGGGTTCGCGCCCTAACTTGGCTGCTTGCTGGGGCGTTTCTGAGGCGTGAATCAGATAAATTAATTGTTCATCCACACTACCAACAAATTTTTGTGCTTGATAATAGTGTTCTACCGTCAACCAGTCTTGACCGTTTAAGTAAATGCTGTGGGGTGAAAAGTTAGAAAAGCAGCCATAGGGCTCTTCTACCTTATAAAAGTAAATTGTCATCAGCGTCGAATATAGGACTTATAAATTTTAATTTTGTCAGGGTCGGTTGAGCTGATAAATATTGAGTTGTAGATACTGTCTTGAACTGTCAAGGGGTAGCAGTCAAATAATTGGGGTCTAAAGGCTTTTGGGATTTTAAAATCCCAAAAGCCAAATGCACTAATTTCCTCATCATGGTCACTAATCATTTTTTTGATCGGTTGTTGTTTCCATGATTAGATACTCCAAGTGTGCCAGGGTAAGACCAGCAACAGTTGGCGTAGCTGTTTCCAAACAGTTCTGCTCTTGAGTAGCCAAGGGGCGGGCCAACTTCACCAATTGCTGATGTCCTCTTGCTCGTACTTTCGCCGATTACAGAACCATTTGCACAAAACTTTCCTTGTTTCTTTAGATTTACTTTGTTTGATGGAGCGATCGCCTGCTTGATGTGGCGATCGCGCTCACCAACTCTTTTAAGATACAAGGCGCGGGTTCGCCAATAATCTCAAATAAAATCTACAGCTCCAATAAACTCGCCCCCACCCACTATAAAACCCTAACATTTATTGTCCAACGGTGCACAAATCCGCCCAAAACAGAGGGTATTGAAAAGGTCAAAGCTCAGGTTTATAACCCTTCTCGACTAGATTTCTACAAATAAACCTGGTTCCGATCTCAACGTGCCTAAGTCCTAATTTATATTAATCTACTTAAAATATAGTTCGCATTGACTGAGTTTTGCAGCCATTACCTCTATGTGTCGCCACCATTTTAAGCCGACTACCCATATCCGCGAGGGCAAGTGTCCAGGCGGCGCTGTGCGGCTAAAATTTAGACCTTCGTAGGGATTATGAGGATTATAAGTAAGCCAGCCAACGCGATCGCAAAATTTCGCGTAATCATTGCCAACACTATCATAAATTTGCGTTTGTATGCTATAGCCAAATTGCTCGTTACTGTACTTCACCCACAGTTGATTAATTGTCTCCAAATCTACACAAGGTAAATTGTCAATTTCATTGGGATGAAGATAACCTTTGCTTGGTTTGCCTAAAGCTTGACAGAGAACTATCCAAGTTTCTAGATCCGCTTGTTTCCATTTTTGGGCTGCTAGTAAATGCTGCAATTGAGTGTAATCAACACCTGCTGCCGATCTCAAATTATCTCCAGTAGGTTTAACCGACCAAGGCATAATTCTTGCCAATAAACTAGGACGCAGGGGTGATGAAACCGATTTTGCTGGTGTTAGCGTAGGCTTGACTATTTTAGCGGTTGTGCTAACAACTGGATTAGTAGTCGCGATCGTATCTTTTAAAACTTCTTCTGCCGACTGATAGCGTTTACCAATAGAATGTTCTAGCAATTTATCTAAGATTTTACCGAGCTTAACCTGCCTTTGACGAATTTTATTTAAGTTGTCGCTATTACGAGTAGGTAAAAAGTCTCGCCACGCCCAACGGTCATTTACCATGTCATACATATCCCAAGGAGAAACACCTGTCATTAAGTGAATGCAGGTAACGCCTAAACTAAAAAGATCGCTAGCTGATATCGCTTTTCCTCGCGATTGTTCGGGGGCCATATATTCGGGAGAACCAATAATAGTACCCGTATGGATAACAGCAGTATTGGGAATTATTTTAGCAATCCCAAAGTCAAGCAAAACAGGTTTGCCATCGCTGTTACGGCTAATAATATTACTTGGTTTAATATCGCGATGAATGATAGAATGTTCGTGGATAAATTGGAGTACGGGTAACAAGTCCCGTAGCAATTCCCAAATCTCCTCTTCGTTAAAAATCCCTGTTTGGCGCAATTTTTGGGAGAGAGTTAGCCCTTCAATAAACTCTTGAACTAGATAGAGAAGGTGATTTTCTTCAAAGTGGGCTAATAGTTGAGGAATTTGGGGGTGTCCGCCAAGTTGGTTAAGGCGTAGGGCCTCTTGGCGAAATAATCTAGCGGCTGTATTGTAGCTTTCTGGGTCGTGAGTGGGAAAGGAAAATTGTTTGATGACGCAGGATGGTTTGAGGGGAATTTGTTCATCAACTGCTAAAAAGGTTTTCCCAAAGCCACCTTGACCAATGGGCCGCATGGGCCGATAGCGTTGTTGGAGTAACAACCGGGAACCGCAACTCTGACAATGTTGCGCTGTGTCTGGGTTTCGGGGGTTTTGGCATCCAGGGGTGACAC
>NZ_JAQMUA010000204.1:0-22188 GCF_028330895.1 Kamptonema animale CS-326
ATTAGCAATTAGCCATTAGCTATTAGCAATTAGCCATTAGCTATTAGCAATTAGCCATTAGCTATTAATCCTCATAATCAATCAAAACTTGCACCCAATTTGGCGGGCGGGGGATGGGGTTTCCCAACCGATCTAAAAGTAGTAAAGCTACTAGATGTACAACGAATAGATAGATAATATTATTAAGCACGATCATCGCTGTTGCGATCGCCTGAACCAAAGTCAGATTTGGCACTGCCAGCACCCCTAACTTCACAAATCCCCATTCTACGAGTTCAGTAACTTGACTGGTTATATAAAGCCAGAGGTCTTCCCCCAGCAGTAGCGAAAGCAGCCAAAACCGGAAAAAGAAACCAAAGGAACCCACAATAGCGCCCAAACCAATCGAAACAGACCAGCTAGCTCCCCGCCGCCATAGTCCGCCCAAAAGCACGCTCAACAGCCCAAAAGGAATTACAAATAAAATACTGCGAGTCGGGCCCATCAGTACAGACAACAACAACCCAGAAACCAAAGCCCCCATCCAGGCCGATCTCTGACCCCATCGCAAATATACTAGAGCGATTGGCACTGGGAAAAAAATCCGCAGCAGCGGGCCCATCGGAAAATAGTAATTCACCAGCCAAATTAAACTAGCGGTACTGGCGAGAAACGCCGTTTCTACCATACTCAAAGGGCCAGAAAAATCGCCAGATATAGCAGGCTCTGCCTTTGGCTCTGAATCTTCTATCCCATAATTTTCGCTCTCAGTTTTAGGCGAATTCGCGGGGCTAGATCCTTTGCCAGCGTCAAAATAATCACTCATCCGATTTTAGAATTTAGAATTTAGATTTCAGACCCGATCGATGCCACCCCTATCCTAATTATTAATGGGATTGAACCACTAAAACACAACCCTTAGTATGATGTAAAACATAATTGCTGACACTGCCAAGCATTACTTCTGCCAACCCTGTGCGGCCACGCCTTCCTAATACAATTAAATCCGCGCCCCAATTCTGGGAAAATTCACAAATAGAATGACCAGCATCCTCAACCGTCTGGCAGTCATATTCCGCTGTAATGTTCTGGTTGGCCGCTGCACTATAGTAATTACTTAATAGCGCTCGACCTTTTTCTAACTGCTTTTCAATTCGCACAGTTTGAGCTTGATAAGCTTGCTCTGCTAATTCAAAATTCATCGCTAGATCGACCGGGAGCGGGGTTCCCCTTTCTCCAAACTGGTTAATTACGACAGCGTGAAATAACATCATTTCAGCTTTGTTTGCTACCGCTAAATCTAAAGCTTGAGCAAAGACTTTGTGGCCTAACTCTGAATCATCTAAGCCCACAAAAATTTTGTGAAAAGTCATGGTTTCTCCTGAATAGCAACTAGCAATTAGCAGTTAGCAAGCTATTAACTGCCAAAGCCTCCAACTTTTATACTAACAAGCGTTCTAAGGCGTGCATATCTGGAATACAAAGGACATCCTTATCGCGGCGAATTAACTGCTTTTTTTCCAGCTTGCTCAGTACCCGCGTCACAGTTTCCCGCGCTAAGCCACTCAGACTGCTTAATTCTCGGTGTGGGAGGTTGGGAATCTCCGTTCCTCCTTGTAAAGAGGATTTCCCCTGACCTTCTGCCAAAAACAACAAAATATCTGCCACTCGTGAGGTACTGTCTGACTCGCGCAACCTCAGCCTTCGGTTGACTTGCCGTAGCCGCCGCCCCATCAGTTGAGCCAATCGAATCCCAGCCAAGGGCTCGGAATGAATTAACTGGACAAAATCCTGAGCTGGCATATTACCGATTAAAGTCGGGGCGAGAGTGATTACGTCTGTTGAGCGCGGGGCTTCTTCAAGCGCCGCCATTTCGCCAAATAGTTCTCCTTTGCCCAAAATATTGAGCGTTACTTCTTTACCGTCCAAGTTGTAGGTGCGAATTTTCACCCAACCATCCAAAATAAAATACACTGAACTGCCCCAGTCGTTCTCTAGCAAAATCACCTGGTTGGCCGGATGGCTGCGGGTAACGATGTGTACAGTTGCTCTATCAGTTACAGTCTCAGGCAAGCCTGAAAAAAAAGCAGTAGAGAGCATTAATTGATGAACGTTGGACTGGGAATCACGGGGGGGGTAGCGGTCATCCATGAGGCCATTTTTATTAATAAACGCGCGAAAGAGAGGCGGTGCAGGTTAGAAATAGCGGCCCACTTTCCAAGAAAGCGGTTCCGAGAACTTATAGCCCAAAGCTATCATTGCAGCTAGGCGCAACATTTAAACACCTGAAATTTCCAGATTCCCTAGCCTTGACAACAACCAATAAAAATGATATGTGATTTTCCCATCAGGTGAGTCCAAAGAGTGCCGACAGCGCAGGGGCAAGACTGGCGAGAGTTGAGTGCAGCCAAAGGCCAAATTAACCTGCCAGAAGTCAGCATCAAAGGAAAATCCACAGTCATGATAGCCCAAAGGTTTGCTATCACTCTTGCCAAATGGGACAAATCCCAAATAACTTCCCATGTTACCATCCAAATATTGTACCATTAATGTCTAGCCATGAATAAAGATAAAAAATTAGTCTTAAGGCTTACCCAGTATGAACTAGAAAAACTAAAAGAATTTGCTAACCACAAAGATGTAACAATGTCTCATGTGTTGAGAGAGTACATTCGTCGGCTGCCCAAACCTCCATCAGTGGAAACTCCTATAGCTTGAGGTAACGAGCGTGAGGGAGGAAGAGGGATTAGACTGATTGTACAGAGTTAGGAGTTAGCAGATGAAAAGCTGCCGCAGGTTAAAACCAGCCATGATAAAGTAGCCAGTAATGCTACGGGTAAGAGTCAAGTATGCAGTATCCTAACATCTCAAAAATAGTTAGGCACAATAGTTAAAGGGACTTTGACATCCCTAGTTAGGGTTTTACCCTAAATGACAATCAATCCCTCAGCGATCGCTAGGGGAGAGTCAAAATCTCCAGCATGAATCAAAATCTATCGCACTAGCCGCATTTGGTAGAGGTTCCACCCTTGAATTCTCAACAGGATCAAATTCAGGCACTTCTTGCTGATATTGACGAGGTACTCAGCAAGCCCAGCCCGCGCCTACCTTGGATGGCTTCGGTCGAAACCATCCACCAGCGCCAAGTCTTAGATCGCATTCGCAGCTATTTATCCCAACAGAAGGCTACACAGGTTGTAAATGAAAACCTGACTCACAGCGATGTGGCCGAGGAAGCTGGGTTAGAGCAAGGCGATCGCCAAGTCCCCGATCTCCGCGATCGCCAACCCACAACACCCCCACCTACGGATAGCGATATTCGCTCAACGGCGGGGCAAATCTTGCAAGCCGTAATCGGAGAAATGAACTCTCTGCGTACCAATCTCACGCAGCCACTACAAGACGACATACAAGCTCTACGGCAAGAACGGCAAGCCCTCACCTCTGAAATTAAACAGCTAGAGCAGCGACGGCAAGATCAATACTCTCTAGCTCAGCAGCAGGCTAACCAGCAACAAATTATTTCCGAATTCTTGCAGGTACTAATGGCACGCTTGCAAGAAAGTTTGGCTCGCGATGTCGCCCAAGCACTTAGTAACCTAGAAGCTCAGTTCTTGCAAAACAATCTCCTGGGCACGGAATCTGCGCCACAGTTGACCTCAGCTTCCGCAACAGGCGACGCAAATGCAGGGGAACTGCCACTTCTCACCCCCGCCCAGCGTATTGAGCAAATACGGCTGCTACAGGCCCAATCCGATCGCGACTTAATGAGGCTCGATTCCACCCTGACCATTGTATTTGAGGCACTGCAAAGGAATCTGCAAACCTATCAAGAATCCTTGTCCCAGGGGCTTGAAAAAATGCACAGCTTGGGGCAGCAGGGTGAAGCCATGTTTGCAGCTTTAGTTAACCACTTGGCAGAACAGTTAGGTCGAGAGGCTTCATCTTATGTACAATCCTCAATTCCTGTCGCCAATATAGAAACCGCAACCCGTCCAGTCGCCCCCACAGCACCCATAAGTACCCTCAATCAAAATGAGGTAGCTTTACAGGAGGAATTGGTAGTTAGGTCGCGCCCAGAACCAACGCCTAGAACTGAAAGGGATCTGGGTGAGATCGGAGAACGGGAAAAACTGCCCTATCCGGGAACGGAACTGTCTCCTCAGTTTGCACAGTTGAGACACAATAGAGAGGAACTCAGGCACTCAGGTACTCAAGAGCATTCTCCTATTCCCCCAGAAGATGATTTTTTGAGCCTAGAATCCTCCAGCTCTGAAACGCCATCTGAGGCAATGATGACTGAGGAAAGCGGCGAACTGGAAGATTTATATGACAGCCTCTTCACCCCTGTGGTAGAAGTCTCAAAGCAACCAGAGAAAGGCTCTGGTAGGAAGGGAGAAGTTTCCACTGTCTCACTTTTCGAGTCTACAGAAGTTAGCGATCGCAATATTGTGCCGGAGCAAATTGCGGAATCAACTCTGGCTGATGTTGATAGTGAGGATTCCCTAGAAGATTTTCTACTAGAATCTGCCAATGGGGAACCAGAGCCAAGTCCTGAATCAACCCTAACAAATACTGAAAGCGAAGACTATCTGGAAGATTTTCTATTAGAATCTGCCAATGTGGAACCAGAGCCAAGTCCTGAATCAACCCTAACAAATACTGAAAGCGAAGACTATCTGGAAGATTTTCTACTAGAATCTCCCAATGTGGAACCAGAGCCAAGTCCTGAATCAACCGTAACAAATACTGAAAGCGAAGACTATCTGGAAGATTTCCTATTAGAATCTGCCAATGTAGAATCGGAACAAATTCCTGAATCAACCCTAACAAATACTGAAAGCGAAGACTATCTGGAAGATTTTCTATTAGAAACTCCCAATATGGAACCGGAACAAATTCCTGAACCTATAACTAATACTGAGAGCGAGGATGTGCTAGAAGATTTTCTAGTCGCGGAAGATTCAGAATTTGTCGCTGGTAATTTCGTCGATCGCCCAGCGATCGCAGATGCAGACTTATTTGGTGAAACCTTGCTCGAACTCGATCCCGAACCACCAGCACCCGCAGCTCCATCCCCGCCTGATAGCCCAGCTAGTAGGGAAACACTTGCGGATCTGAGCAATGTCTTCGGAGATGAGAATGAGAACGTTCCTGTAAAGGGTCAGCCTCCAAGCACGGTATCAAAAACCTCCTCAAAAGAACTCAGAAAGCCCAAAAACCTGACCCCTGTGGCCAGCAGTTCAGAGGAAAGTACCGAATATGACGCGCTAGCAGAGTGGGATGCCGATATCTATGTCCAAGCATCCCCAGACGAAAATTTGTTGCCCGTAGAACCACCAGATGAGGAGCAAGAACAGGGAATCTTGCTCGATCGTAATAGCCTAGAACGTTTGCAGGCTGACCTTTTCAGTTTAGAAGGCATGGATAGCGCTCTCCCCGAAGAAGCCAGCAGCATTGCCAGTCCAGAACCATTTACTTTTAGCGATTTCTCTCAAGTGGAAGCAGAAAATCCCTTTATCGTCTCTGCGGAAGAAGAAATGACCACTCTTGATGACTTATTTACAGAAGTTTTCGATATGCCAGTCACAGCAGCACCCCATGCTGTAGAGGTGGAAACCGCAGCCCCTGAATTTTCTCAAGGCGATTCTTCCAATATGACTCTGGAAGATATTTTATCAAGCTTAATGGAGGCGGAGGCAACGCCGCTTAATTACCCCCCTAGACCGGATCTAAACTCGCGACAAGTCCAAACTACAGGTCAAGTAAAGCGCAGTCTGGAAACTCCAGGCGGTGAAAAAAAAAAGGTAGGGTTATTTGATCTAGGAGATGGGGGAGATGGGGAAGAGTGGGGAGAGGGGGGAGATGGGGGAGATGGGGGAGATGGGGAAGTGAAATCCTCCCTACCTTCTCCATCTCCCCCATCCTTCCCGATTTTTCCGATTCCTCTTCCCCAATCTTCAACTCCTCGAAATTCTAACTGGTATTTGGGAATTGATTTTGGTACAACTATGCTCTCGGCGGCTCTGTTAAACCGGGACAGTAAGGAAGTTTATCCCCTTTATTGGGAGGTCGATGGTCAAAATCCTAAATCTGAGTGCTTTCGCATTCCTGCTGTGGTTTCTCTATTAGCGGGGAAGGTGGTTGTTAAGTCGGTGGGTCAGCCAGGACTGCCTTTGGAAGAAGGGGGACTGTTACTACAAAATTTTAAGCACTATTTGAAGTTGGGTATACCCTATGTGAGTTCTGCTTTACAGGACGGAAATACAGAGGGTGAGGGGGGTTTTCTGTTTGAACCGATGTTGCAGTGGTCACAGCAGGAAGATGTTTCTCTAGCTTGGCTGTTGCACGGTTTGGGGGCGCTGTTGGGGGGATTGAATCCGGCGAGGGAAAATGTTCTAGGTTTGCAATTGCACGCTGTGGGACTAGAACCCTCGATTTTAGATGCTGCACTGCGGCAGTTGGGGGGTGTGATTTTGGGTACTCCGGCTGGCTGGGGTGATGCTTACCGCCACAACCTCCGGGAAGCGGTGCTAGGTGCGGGATTGGTAACGGAGAGTTCTCAGATTTTTGTGGTTGAGGATGCGATCGCGACTTTACTTTCGGAATTAACACCAAATTTGGGAGAAGCTGAATCTAAAATTCACAACCTCAATTCTAAAATTGCACCGGGGGGTACTTTAATTATTAATTCTGGGGCGATAACTACGGAATTAGCTTTGGTAGATTTGCCGGAAAATCTAGAAAATTTAACTTATTCACACTTTACTTGTCAGAGCTTTGCTTATGGTGGCAATGCTATTGACCAAGATATTATCTGTCAATTGCTGCTGAAGGATGAATCTTTTGGCCCGTTAACTCAATTACCGCGAGGGGGTTACGCGGATGTGGCGGCGCGATGCCAATTGCAAGGGCGGTTACAGAGTTCGCCTTTGGGATTAGAACTTTTGGCGGCGGCGGCAAATTTGAAGGTGATTTTACAAGACCAAGATCGGTTTAATTTGGAGATTGGCGATCGCCGTTGGGAAGTGAAGCGGCGAGATTTGGAAACTAAGGTGTTAGTGCCTTTCGTTCAGCAGTTGAATCGCGAAGTTAACGCTATGCTCAGTCAAGCTGGAATGTCCCCGGTAGGGATTAATCAAGCTATTTGTACCGGGGGAAATGCTTCTTGGTCGGCGATCGCTCGTTGGTTACGCCAGAAACTCCCTAATGCGATCGTGATTCACGATCGCCCTGCTAATCTTCCTTCTGTTTCTCCTTCCCCAAAATCCAAAATTGGTCGCGTTGCTTGGGGTTTAGCAACTTTACCTCTTTATCCTCAAGTTCTAGATGGGCCCCGCCAGCAGTACAGCGATTATTTTCTGCTATGGGAACTGATGCAGGCCTTTACCGTCACTCCTCTTAGTATCAGTGAAATTACGCAGGCTTTGGAGCGCCGAGGGCTCAATACTCGTACTTGCTTACCAAGGATTCTGCCAATTTTAGAGGGTCAATTGCCTCTAGGCCTATTGCCTTCTAAAGAAGATGCACTCTTGCTGAGTTCTGCATCTAGGGAAAATCCTGAGTTAGCAATGATGGGAGCCGCGCCGCTGTTTGAGCAGGTAGGCAATCGCCAATATCGACTCAATCAAGAGCAGGCTAAGTATGTGCGCGAATACGTAGGTAGGTTGATGGCAAGCAGCCAGCAAAAGCTAGAGGAGCCTCTATCTCAATCTCTAATAGGGCTTTAAAGCGATCGCCATTTTAATTTAAATAAAAAGGACAGAACTTGAAGTCCCTTTTTTAAGAGGATTGGGGATACCTCTGTATTAAGTCCTATAAAAACTAAAGCAGATTTCAAATCAGTTGAGTACAAAACCCCACACCCATGATGGGGAATCCCCCCCAAAGCATTAGGAAGAAATGTATTCAATTCACTTGGAAACTTCTGTATTGAAAGATATATTTTAGGACTTACGCCAATTATTTGTAAGTAGGTAGGTGAAATACACGAAAGTATGTCAACCCATTTTCAGCAACTAGAACCCTTTGCTATTATGCCCTCTAGCTTCAGCAGAGCTACCTTTGGTCTGCGGAATTCGGCTATTAAGAATCGATCTCTACGTATCTGTTCCTCAGTAATTTCACTAAAATCTTATTTTTCTAAAAAATAAATATACAATAACTTTACAATACCCAAGGGTATTTTTAAAGATTGTGCAAAGTTGGACACTTCTATACTCTCTCTCGTAAGTAAGTCTCGTAAGATATTTACGAGAAGGCTAATTGACCTTTAGAAAAACAGAGTGCAAGCTGTGACTACCACATCTAATTTCCCCTTAATACCCGCAATCAAGGCGTTAGTTTTGGTCAACAATTACAGGGTTCATCAGTCGAACGAGCCAGTTCATCCATCTGTAACTAGCCTCACAAAGCGCTTGATTGATATATTGGGAGCTTTGGTAGGATTAGCCCTGACTGCGATTGTGGCAATTCCAGTAGCGATCGCAATGCAATTTGACAACCCAGGCCCACTGTTTTACAGTCAGGTTCGCTGCGGTTTTAACGGACAGCTATTCAAAATTTGGAAATTCCGTTCAATGGTTGTCGGTGCCGAAAAGCTCAAGCATTTAGTTAATAATGAAGCCAAGGGTCACATTTTCAAGAATGAGAACGATCCTCGAATTACGCGCGTAGGACGGTTTTTACGCTGTACTAGCTTGGATGAATTACCGCAATTTTGGAACGTACTGATGGGAGAGATGAGTTTAGTAGGAACTCGGCCTCCAACTCAGGATGAAGTCGCTAATTATGAAAGCCACCACTGGATGCGCTTGAATGTCAAGCCTGGTATTACCGGTGAATGGCAAGCAAATGGACGTTCGACGGTGAAAGATTTTGAAGACATTGTACGGATGGATGTTGATTATCAGCGTAAGTGGTCTGTTGTTTACGACATCAGCTTGATTTGGAAAACAGTTTGGGTGGTACTCAATAAAAACGGTGCTTGTTAATAAGTTTGGAGGGGTTATAATTTTGCTAAATAGTCTGGGAATAGTTAACTGTTAACGGTTAACTGTTAACGGTTAACTGTTAACGGTTAACCGTTAACAATTTTAATTGTTTAGCAACCGCCAAGGTGGTTAGAACATTGTAGTTTCGTGATTCCTTAATTCTCTTCCCTTCTTCCCTTCTTCCTTCTTCCTTCTTCCTTCTTCCCTAGCCCCTAGCCCCTAGCCCCTAGCCCCTGTATTATGAATTTGCCTAACTGGATCACCTTCTCTCGCTTGCTGGGAGTCCCCTTTCTCCTCTATGGTTTGCAGTCGCCAACTGTCCAAACTCGCTGGATTTGTTTAGGGATTTTTCTCTTAGCGGCGGGTACGGATTGGCTGGATGGCTACTTAGCTAGGAAACTCAATCAAATTACCGATCTAGGTAAATTTTTAGACCCTTTGGTGGATAAGTTGCTGGTTCTTGCGCCTTTATTGGTATTAATTCAACTTGGGGAGGTTCCTGCTTGGGGAGTGTTTTTAATTTTGGCACGGGAGTTGACGATCGCGGGATGGCGGGTGAGCAAAACGGCGATTTCGGGGGCTAATATTTGGGGAAAATTGAAAACAGTTAGTCAAATAGTGGCGATCGCACTTTTAATCGCTCCCCTACCTGATGTCTGGGTAGTTCCTTCTCTAGTGGCTTTCTGGATTTCTGTGCTCTTGACGTTGATTTCTGGTGCAGTTTATTTATGGCCAGAAAAAAATGAGCCTGTTTAGCTATATCAGGACTTACGCAAGCACGCTATATATAACGTGCTTGCGTAAGTCCTGTCTGTTAAACCATTCGTTAGCTACTTACTGGATATCGACCTATTTCTAGTATCCAGAAATTTAAATTAGTCTAGTGGTTGCTACCCATTAAACAATTGCTTGCGATCGCCATTTTCTACGATACAACGAGGCAAGAAAACACGCCCTAGCCCCTAATCCCTAGCCCCTAGCTATAACATCCATTAACGAGTTCTTCGTTATAGAAGTTGGATTAAGCAAGTAGATAGCCGCCATTTTTGCAGTAGCTTCTGATAGCTGAACTTGTTTGATAGTCACAATACCTTCACTTACGAAAGAATCTCTGACTTTAGCCTTATCCCCACTATTGAAAACAGATTCGTAAAACACTTCCCTAATTCCTGCTGAAATGATTAATTTCAAACAATAAATACAAGGTTCTAGGGTGACATAAATGCTACCGCCAGCGGTACTAATGCCGTGTCTGGCAGCCTGCGCGATCGAATTTGCCTCAGCATGAATAGCACGGGATGGCAATGCTTGACTAGCATCGCAACTACTCAAACCCGGATAGCAGAATCCTTGAGCAGTGCAGTGAACTGAACCCGATGGGGAACCATTATATCCTGTGGCTACAACTTGGCGATCTTTAACTATTACTGCGCCTACGGGAAAAGCGAGGCAAGTTGAGCGCGTGGCCGCGAGTTTTGCCAACATTAGAAAATATTCGTCCCAAGTTGGTCTGTGAGGAGGTTCGTAATTATCAGGTGTATTGTACATTCAAAGTGTAGAATTAGAGCTTTACCAGTTAGAGCAATTTATTGCAATATTCCTGTCGATCCAAACCCATTATCCCCCCTAGAGCTGGAACTTAACATCTCAACTTCTTCAATTTCAACATGAATTACTGGCGCTATTACCATTTGAGCAATTTTCATCCCTCTTTTTACTTTAAAATTAGTTTGACCGTGATTGATTAAAATCACCCCAATTTCACCTCTATAGCCTTCATCTATAGTCCCAGGAGTGTTGAGTACGGTAATTTGATGTTTCAGAGCCAAACCACTTCTAGGACGAATTTGAGCCTCTGTTTTGTGAGGTAATTCTATGGATATTCCTGTATGGATTAATTTGCTTTCTCCGGGAGCAATTTCTAATTCATCTATGGAGAATAAGTCAAGTCCCGCATCATACTCATGGGCATATTTAGGAATTATGGCTAATTCATTCAGTTGCAGGATTTTTAACTTCATTGATTTTGCATTTTTATCGATCGCGTAACGTCGCCCTCTGGGCGGTAAAATCATCGTCCAGAGGGCAGCGCTACGAACATTTTATCACCATCAGCTATAAATAAAAACCGTCAAAGATCACGGTGCTAGCCTTGCTTTTCCTAGACGAGTAGTTGTATACCACTCAGCGATAGCAGGAGCCCAATTCTCGAAATGAGGCCACATCATTTCGCAGAGTTTTTGAATTTCAAGTTGAGCATTTTTCTTGTTTCTGAGGTCACAAAAATGTAGGAAAGACCTTAAGTTGAAGCTAACTATAAAATGCTGGCGATAATCAAAGGGTAATTTGCCTCTAGCGTGTTCCTCCGACATCCCTGCGTCAAAGTCAATTTTGTAGCGTTTAACTGCTTCTAAACACCACTGTAAATCTTGTTCTCTTTGTTCGGGAGAGTAGTAGTATTTTTTGCCTTCGCGGTCAGTATAATAATCTACGGGACGGAGGTAGAAAACGTCTTCAATGTCTTTTTTGCCGATGGCTACGTCCAGAAATTGATTGCCGGTATATCGTAGGGAATTATGCACTACTAAACCATTGGCAACAAAATTATGCCATTCACCATCCACTTCTAAGTCGTAAGTCATTTGTTCGCCAACATATTCAACACTCCTGACTTTTACCGGATGAGAACGCAATTTTCTACCCTTTGGCTTTGGCTTTACTTGCCAATTCTGAGGCTCTAATATTGGCGAATAAGCTTGTGCAAATTCAATCTCTACACTGTTTTGATGAATGTATTCGTAAGAGTTTTTTTGGTTTTCGATCCATGATTGGTCTGTGTAAAGCCGATCATCTGTTGCTAACAAACCATTGCACATAACATAAGAGTCTTTGGTCATACCAACGACGTTACCATCTGCATTAGTTATCAACCCAACCGCATCTTTCATTGTTTGCCAACCATTTGCGGTGAATAAACGGTGATTGGTAGTACACTCTAAAGTCTTGCCATCTTCCAATGTAACTTTATAGACTGGTTGAATACCGCTACACATTACATCTTTGATATGACCCACTTCAAACAAGCCAGTTTGTTCGTTTAAAACTCGTAAGCGCATTTTACGGATTCTTTGCTTACAGTCACGACGATATTCGCCTGGTGGTTCACCATTTCGACCTCGAATAGACCGAGAACGAATCGCCTTTTCCCCATTAGTCCAAAGGTCATACAGTTCTCCAATTGTTTTGCTCAAATTTTTCTTGCCAGCACTTCCTTCGCTATCAACAAAAGTAATTAGGGTATCAGCAGCCAGACATTGTACATCAAAGGATACTCCAACACGATGAGTCCTCGCCTGCTGCATAACACTATGAGGAAAGTAACCGCAATTAAACACAATTTGGGGATGTTCTAATGGGCCATAATGCCCCCTTTCTCCTGCTAAGAGACGCTTAACAATAATTTCGCCACATTGTGCATCTGATGGCCAGGAATCGCGCTCATCAAATACAAAATTCTCAGTATAGTCTTGATGGAGTGCAGCATAAATTACTTGCTGAGGATTGGGCGTTTGAGAAATAACCTCTACTCTGAATCTATCCATTATATGTTGTTTTTTACTGGTCAATAGCGAGGGCGGTAGTTAGACGAACCTCAATCGTTATATATCATTCCATAATCTGAGAACTTTAGCAACTATTTTAGTAACTAAATTTATGCTAATAATTCATTGACTGCCACGCTAAAACCTAAAAGCACATTCTGAGTGCTGACAATTTCCACCGAATTAAATAATATCCACCGCTGCCGATCGTTAATTAAAATTAACTTCGCTTCCGGGAACAATAGCCACACTTCTTGACAACCTGATTCTAAATATTCCTGAGCTTTGGCAAATAATTCTTCAGCACTATCATCAGGAGAAACCACCTCAGCAATCAGCGGAAAACTTTGAGGAAATATTGTCAAATTCTCTGTCGGTATCAGATCGGGTGTAATATAAGCAACATCAGGACGACGACCCTGTTTTTGAGTGCGACAAAGAACTTCAGTAATAACTTCTCCTCCTTGCCCGCTGGATTTTTTGTAGTTCCCCCAGTAAGTAGCTAGTTTAGATTGAGCAAGACCATGTTTAAAACCCATTCCTGTTTTCTCCACTAATTGACCGTCAACCCATTCCATCCTGTCGGGAGGGTGGGCGATAAACTCTTCTAAGGATAAAACTTTTTGCGGCTCTTCTACTTGCAATTCTTCCGATTTATCTGCTAAAGTTGGATTAATGGCAATTACCATTTTGTTACCTCATTCCGAGAAAAAACTGACTGTTACTATTCAAACACAAACTTGAGCAAATAAACATAAAAAAATGCTATCAAGTAGATTTACAGAAGCTCTCATTTATGCTACCGAACTCCATGCTAATCAAGTCCGTAAAGGTTCGGGTGTTCCTTACATTGCTCATTTGTTAGGTGTTGCTAGTATTGCCTTAGAATATGGTGCGAATGAGGATGAAGCGATCGCGGCCCTCCTCCACGATGCGATCGAAGACCAAGGCGGCGACGCTACCCGCCAAGAGATTCGCCGCCGCTTTGGAGATGCTGTAACGGCGATTGTAGATGGGTGTACGGACTCAGACGTGACTCCGAAACCCCCTTGGCGATCGCGCAAGGAAGCCTACATCGCCCACATCCCCACAGCAACGCGATCGGTAAGATTAGTTTCAGCCGCCGATAAGCTGTATAATGCTAGGTCAATTGTCAATGATTACCGCCAAATTGGAGATTTAATTTGGGAACGCTTTAAAGGTGGAAAAGAGGGAAGTCTCTGGTATTATCGCTCTTTAGTAGAAGCATTTCGCAAACCTGAATCAACACCCGTTGTTGAAGAATTAGATCGCGTAGTTTTAGAGTTAGAAAAATTAGTTAATGGTTAACTGTTAACTGTTAACTGTTAACTGTTAATAAATAAGAACAACAAAATGGCAAATCTGCGATTAGAAAATATTACTAGACGATTTAATAATGTCACCGCTATTGAAGACATTACCTTTAAAGTCCCCGATGGCGAATTTTGGGTTTTAGTCGGGCCTTCCGGTTGTGGCAAATCTACAATTATGCGGACAATTGCAGGTTTAGAAACCGCTACCTCTGGCAATCTCTACATTCAAGATACTTTAGTTAACAATGTCCCCGCCCGACAAAGAGATGTCGCAATGGTATTTCAAAATTACGCCCTTTACCCGCACATGACAGTAGCAGAAAATTTGGCATTTGGGTTAAAAATGCGTAATTTTGAAGCCACAAAAATTAGAGAGAGAGTTGAAAATGTAGCCCGTTCTCTTTCTATCGATCACCTCCTCAACCGCAAACCCAAACAGTTATCAGGAGGGCAACAACAGCGGGTAGCATTAGGAAGAGCGATCGCACGAGAACCGAAAATATTTCTATTAGATGAACCTTTATCTAACCTCGATGCCCAATTGCGAGACGACACAAGAGCAGAACTAAAACAATTACATCAACGACTAGGAATTACTACAATTTATGTTACTCACGATCAAGTAGAAGCGATGACATTAGCTGATAAAATTGTAGTATTAAATCAGGGTAAGATCCAACAAATTGGCGAACCTCAAAACATTTATGCTAAACCTGCTAACCGGATGGTTGCCACATTCTTAGGCAATCCTTCAATGAATATTTTACCTGCAACTTATACTAATAGCACTTTTCAAATAGGAAGTCAATCTTTAGCCTGTCCGCCATCAATTCGTGAGAGATTGCAACCACGCGATGGGCAAGGTTTTGATTTAGGGATTCGCCCCGAATACGTAGAAATATTTGGCAGTTTTAGTAAACAGGAAGACGACTTAAATAGCGATCTTTGGGCATTAGAGAAATTGCCTTTAGAAGTTGAAGTAAGAGTAGTTGAACCTCTGGGACGAGAAACTTTAATCCGTGCTGCTTTGCCCATTTTAGGGGGAGATGATTCCGTAACATCTATACAGATACAAGTACCCGCAAATGTGCGTTTACGTGCCGGCGATCGCATTTCTGTGCAACTAGATTTTAATCATCTATTTGTATTCGATCCTACTACTGGCGATGCTCTATATCCATAGATTCGGGCCTATCTATCTAGAATAATTTATAATTAAGCTGATAGAATAGCTGATTCAATTGTGTGAGATGCCCAAGGTTGCACTTCATCTTCTTGTAAAACTTCTGCCCCCAAACTTCTGTAAGTAGAGGTAGTCTTTTGATACATTTCATTTAATTTCTTGTAATCTGGCGATTCTTGTTTTGGGGGAAGTGCGACAATTCCTATAGGCAATTTATAGTTAGACTCTTTAACATCAGAAATCATCCAAGAAATAGAATCTTTGATACTTTCAGGACTCTGAACCTCAAATGATATTCCATGCGCTGCAAAGTAAGGTTGACCATTAGCCATAACCACATCAAACTTGTGCTCTTTGTGACTTCCTCTGACCAGAAAATCATTTTTTAGCATTTCTTTCAAGGCTGGTCTATCATTATATGATAGGATAGTTTTTCTAATTAGAGAATTTGTAATTCTCGCAGCATCTTGGCGATTTCGCTTGATTTTTTCGGAAACTAAATCAACCAAGTAAGTCTGCGCGGTATCTTCTAATAAACTATCGACATTTTCTAAAGAACCACGAGGTTCTTTTTCGGAAACTAAATTAACCAAGTAAGTCTGCGCGATATCTTCTAATAAACTATCGACATTCTCTAAAGAACCGCGAGGTTCTGTGAATTGAATACTGTTAATCCAATCCCGTGCGATTTTTGTTAATCGCTCATGTTTAGGAGTGTCATCTGGTCTATCTCCAGGGAAAAGTAAACCTTCCCCCGCAGCTTTGTTCATTTGTTTCGCAAAGTCTCTGAGAAAATGAATATCTTCGCGGCCAAAAGTTTGTACCCGACTCCAATTATTCAAAAATTGTACGCGCACATGATGGTCATCAAAAGCAACAACACCAATATTAATCCGTTCGTCAGCGATGGGATTGGGGACGTATTGAACGATACTATATCTGCTTGCCATTGCTTTTGCCTCCCTCTATAAGAAAGCGCTTAAAAAAAGTTAGTAATTGTTGTTGCTGTCTAGTTAGGTATTCTACTAGAGTAACACGCTCGTCAAGAGTTAGCCCCCACTCATTAGGCGGAGCCGCCACCGCTTGAATGATTGTTTGTTCGCTGACGCTTTCAAGCGCCCGGAGTGCGGAGCTAATCTCATCTTCAGTAAAATTGCAATTCTCACACAAATACGAGTTTAGTTCAGCTTGGGGTGCTTGTATTAGGTCATACTCTGTCCAATCAGGGCCACTCGGAAAGAAATGACCGTGATCCACCGAGAAAACTAATCGTGGTGGAGTCTTGTGGAAAATAAACTGGATGTCATTAGCATAGACCCATCCGTACAACACAGCAAGCAGAGCAAACCTGGATCTATTTTCAGTTTCGCTGGTGGCCATCAACTCCCAACTATCAAGGCAATCTGGTATATAGAGAGTAGCGTGTGCTGTGCCTGAAGGAATATGATAGAGATTAGGTTCAATTGCAATCAGTTCAGCCGAAACTTCAACAATCTTAGGTTCGCCAACTGGTGCGCCTATTGCAAAGCCAAGCCTCGCAGTAATATGGTCGTTTACGATTTGTCTGCCTGCTTGCTGACCTTTAACCACATACTCTCTACCATCATTACACTTTAGCAAAACTGGTTCTGCTTTCGTTCTCCACCCTTTGCGAAAAGTTATGGCGCTGATGGGTATTTCTGGTTTTAAAAGCGCATTGTTTAGCTGTTCCTTCCAGTATTCCCTAGTGTTTTCTGTGTTTTCACTTTTGCCCATGTAAAGAAAATATAAAATTTAAGTATATTCTTCTCATAGTAAAATACAACAGAACTTACGCAATTGGCACATGGCGATCGGCACGCTCGCCGAAACCAAGTCAAGGTATAATTTGTAAGGTGGGCATTGCCGGCGATGAATATCGGCTAATAATTAAAGATTATGTGCGGCAATGCCCACCCTACATTTAAACTGTACCATTATAACAGTTAACGGTTAACTGTTAACCGTTAACCGTTAATAATTAAACTAATTGCTTAGCCTGAAACTGTTTTAATTCCCCTGGAGTAACCGCGCCATACTCTGTAATAATTGCAGTAATTAATTCAGCAGGCGTAACATCAAACGCGGGATTGTAAAAATCAATGCCCACCGGACAAATTCGCGTGGTCCCAACTTGATAAAGTTCAACTGGATTGCGTTCTTCAATCGGAATTAAATCGCCATTTGATAATGCAAAATCAATCGTAGATAGAGGTGCAGCTACAAAAAATGGGACATTATGAGCCTTAGCAACAATTGCTAAACTATAAGTGCCAATCTTATTAGCGGCATCGCCATTAGCTGTAATTCTATCAGCACCGACAACTACAGCATGAATTAAACCTTGTTTCATGCAGTGAGCCGCCATATTATCACTAATTAAAGTGACCGGAATCTCTTCTTGCACGCATTCCCAAGTTGTTAATTTTGCACCTTGAAGGCGGGGGCGAGTTTCATCAGCAAAAACTCTTGCTAATCTTCCATCTCGCCAAGCGGAACGGACTACACCTAAAGCTGTACCGTAGCCAGCAGTTGCTAAACCACCTGCATTGCAGTGAGTTAAAAGAGTTAGCTTTTCTGGAGTTTTTGGCAATACTTCTAAACCTTTATCGCCAATATCTTTACAAGTTTGCAAATCTTCTGCATGAATGGTTTTCGCCATTTCTAACAAAGCTTTTTGCACTTGTTCGACAGAACCGCTAGTTTGATGGGCAGTTTTCAGCATTCGCGATATTGCCCAAAACAAATTAACAGCAGTAGGACGAGTTGCAGCTAATAAATCGCCGATTGCTTCGAGTTTAGTTAAAAACTGATCGCGGTCAGTAGTTTCAATTTCTCTTGCACCTAAATAAATGCCGTAGGCCGCCGCAATACCAATCGCTGGAGCACCTCGGACAATCATGGTCTTAATCGCCTCTGCCATATCTTCGCAGCAGCTAATTTCGACAAGTGTATACTCGCTGGGAAGTCGATTTTGGTCAATGAGATATACGCGGTCTTCTTTCCAGATAACAGGGGAAACTTGAGTGCTTTGGGAGGTCATAGACGTGAAGGGAACTTAAAAATATCACCGATCAACCTAATCATGCCATATTAGCGGTAATTCCCCAATGTTGCCAGGGATACATCCAGGGTAGCCTCTCAATTTTGTAGGAGCGAAGCCTGGCCGCCGATAAGTTATTGGCTAGACGCAGAGATTTACTGCCGGAATGCTTGCCCTACAGATATTTTTACTAGAATTGGGAACGAATTTGTTCTAGTTGTTGTCCTTGAACTTTAAGTCAGGCGATGACTCAAGTATTTCGTTTTGCCGCTCATAAACTTAGTTCAGCCATTACTGTCAAGTTAATGGTTATTTTTCAATAATAATTTGCATTGTTGGCAAGGCGATCGCTATTTGATTAGGACTTCGCACAGAAACCGGGATTCTCAGAAAAATAATTGGTTTCTCGCTAGAAATTTACGAAGAAACCAGGTTTCTGACTTCAAAGTGCATAAGTCCTGTTCATCTGGCTGTATTTGTATTTACTGGGAAAAGTCATCATCAATCCCACTTGCATCTATCAGGAAAACTCATCATGAACAATACACAAATAGTTTTTATTGACTCTACCGTTGAAGATTACCAAAGTCTTGCACAGAGTGCTGAACCAGGAAAAGAAGTATTTATACTGGACGCGGCGGGAGATGGAGTCGAGCAAATTACACAGTTACTTGCTAGTTGTACTAATATTTCTGCCATTCACATCGTTTCTCACGGCGGCCCTGGAAATTTGCAACTGGGCGCAATTGAGCTAAATTCTCACAATTTAGACGTATACGCTAGTCAGTTTCAGCAGTGGAAAAATGCTTTAACTCCCAATGCTGACATCCTTCTTTATGGTTGCAACGTGGCAGCCCAAATAGAAGGGAAAAATTTTATCTCTCGCCTCAATCAACTTACGAGTGCAGATATCGCTGCCTCCAAAAGTCTTACAGGGAGTGCTGCATTAGGCGGTGATTGGGATTTAGAAGTAACAATTGGTTCGATTGAGACACCTTTGGCATTCAGCCAAGATGCGATCGCAGCTTACACCTCTGTACTGACAACTATTAATGTAAACAGTACAGCAGATACTATTGCTGTTGACGGCACGATCACTCTGCGCGAAGCAATTACTTCTCTCAACACCAATACACCCGTAAATGCCGATCTCACTGCTATTGTTTTTAACAATACTAACGACACTATTGACCTGACTGGCATTACTGGCACAATTACCCTCACTGCGACATTACCAACTATTAATGAAAGCGTCAGTGTGAACGGCCCAGGTGCAGCTACTTTAACAGTCAGCGGTAACAACGCATTCCAGATACTTACCACTACTAGCGGCCCTGTTAGCATTTCTAACCTCACCTTTGCTAATGGGACTGGCGGCATTGATAACGCTTTGGGTGTCATCCTGAACCTTACCAACGTTACCTTCTCCAGTAACACCGCTGGAGCAGGAGGTGCTCTCTACAACAAGGGCACGGCGACTATCACGAATTCCACCTTTACTGCCAATACCGCCACTAATTCGGGCGGCGGTGCGATCAGGCAGGATAATACCGGCACTATTTTAACCATTGTCAACAGCACTTTCACCGAAAACACAACGGATATAAACAGCCAAGGCGGAGGTGCGATCCTGATCGATAGCGGTACAGTAAACATTACTGGCAGCACGTTTACTGGGAATAGTTCACAAAATACTGAGGGTGGTGGCGCGATTTACCACAGAGGTGGGAGCGAACCATTAAGCATTACCGATAGCACTTTTACTGGCAACATTTCGGCGGCTGGGGGCGGTGCGATTAAAAACGATACCGCCGAGCCATTGAGTGTCACCAACAGCACGTTCAATAGCAACCAGGCTTTACAAGGCGGCGGTATCGACAACAATGGCCCAGCAACGATTACTAACAGCACGTTTTCTGCTAACACGGCAACTACCAACTTTGGCGCGATCAGAAATGGCGGTACGCTGAATTTGAGAAGCAGCACTCTTACTCTCAATAGTGCAACAAACCAAGGCGGGGGCATCTTTAACACTGGTACGGCAAATGTCCGTAACACGATTATTGCTGGGAACACTGCTGGCTCAAATCCTGATATAGATAGTGGATTTACAAGTGAGGGCAATAATTTAATTGGAATTGGAAATGGTACTAGCTTCATAGACGGGGTTAATGGCGACAAAGTAGGCACTGCTGGCACTCCCATTAACCCAAATCTGGCAGCGCTGCAAAATAACGGCGGCCCTACCCAAACTCATGCACTGAATGCAGGCAGTCCCGCGATCAATGCGGGTAACACTTTGATCGCACCTAATACCGATCAGCGTAACTTACCCCGACCCTCTGGCATTGCTGCTGACATTGGTGCTTTTGAACTACAGCAAACCGTAAGCATTACGGCCCCAACCAATACAGCTATTGAAGGTGGAAGTGCAGGTACTTTTCGCATTAGTCGCACTGGTAGCACGTTAGGCGATCTGACTGTTAATCTCACTATTGATAATAGTAGTACCGCTGTTGCTGCTGATTACAGCCCTACGGGTGGCAGCGTAGCAGTTGCGGCTTCTAACGTGACAGTGACAATTCCCAACGGACAAGATTTTGTTGATGTCACTCTCACTCCAGTTGACGATACTATTCCTGAGATTGGAGAGACGCTGCGACTTAATTTAGGTACTGGCAATTACACCATAGATACCACTAATAGCAATGCTACAGTTACGATTTCTGCGAATGACCCGATTTCTTATGCGATCGCGCTGACAAATCCCGCTACAGGTTCTCTAACTGAGGGCAATTCTGGCACTCAAACTGTCACCTACACTGTCACCCGCAGCGGCGGTATTGGGGTAGCGAGTACGGTAGATTATGCGATCGCAGGCACGGCTACTAACGGCGCAGACTACAACAACATCAATATCAATGCAGGCGGCGCTACTACGGCAACAGGTACGATCGCCTTTGCCGCTGGCGAGACAAGCAAAACCATCACCGTTGATGTTTTGGGAGAAACATTAGGTGAAGCTGATGAGACAATTATTGCCACTTTGTCTAATCCGAATTTGACAGCAGCGCCGGAAAGTTCTACAGTCACCACAAGCACTGCCACCGCGACTATTACCAATGATGATAGTCCTAGCATTTCTATCAATGATGTAGTGGTCGCCGAGGGGAATTCTGGTACTGTTAATGCCGCTTTTACTGCTACTCTTTCAGCCGCTTCTAATTTACCGGTTACTGTTAATTACGCCACATCAGACGGTACTGCTACCACTGCGGATAGCGATTATACAGCAGCCACAGGAAGCGTTACCTTTGCCGCAGGAGAAACCACAAAAACTATTAATGTTGCTGTCAACGGCGATACTAAGTTTGAAGCTGACGAAACATTTAATGTTAATCTCAGCACTCCTACTAATGCGACTATTAGCAAAGCGACTGGTATTGGCACTATTACTAATGATGATACTCAATCTACCGAACCTAGTATCAGCATTAACGATATCACGGTTACAGAAGGCAACAGCGGCACTACAAATGCTGTATTTACTGTTAGCTTAAATAATGCTAGTTCCCAAGCAGTCAGCGTTAATTACGCTACGTCTGACGGCACTGCTACTATTGGTGACAGCGATTATACAGCGGCCACAGGAAGCGTTACTTTTGCCGCAGGAGAAACAACAAAAACCATTACTATTGCTGTTAATGGCGATACTAATTTTGAAGCTGACGAAACATTTAATGTTAATCTCAGCACTCCTACTAATGCGACTATAGCAAAAGCGACTGGCATTGGCGCGATCGCAAATGACGACTTGCAGACACCAACGCCAACTCCAACCCCAACACCAACACCAACCCCAACACCAACAGGAACTCCAACCCCAACACCAACACCAACCCCAACACCAACAGGAACTCCAACCCCAACTCCAACAGGAACTCCCACACCAACTCCAACAGGAACACCAACACCAACTCCAACAGGAACACCAACACCAACTCCAACAGGAACACCAACCCCAACTCCAACAGGA
>NZ_JAQMUA010000205.1:0-16581 GCF_028330895.1 Kamptonema animale CS-326
AAAATGCTATTATGTGTGGTATCGCAGGCGAGGCTTTACTGAACCATGTAATTATAGTTCATTTGATCTTATCTTCTCTGTTAGACCCTCACGAGTGAGTGTCAGTAACAGGATACCTCATCTTTCTGAGAAAGGCTATATAATCTCAAGGATTTTGACCGGAATTTAGTCATTGATGAAAGGACACAAGCTGTGGCTAAAAGAGTGATGGATTTTTTGCGACAAACAGATGTTTACTCGAAGACAATTATTTTTTGTGTTGATGTAGAACACGCGGAGAGAATGCGACAAGCTATCGCCAATGAAGCAGGAGATTTAGTCAGGGAAAATTATAAATATGTTATGCGAATTACTGGAGAAGATAAGGAAGGTAAACTGGAATTAGATAACTTTATTAATCCAGAAGAAAGTTATCCGGTGATTGCGACAACTTCTAAGTTAATGACGACAGGAGTTGATGCTCAAACCTGTAAATTGATTGTACTCGATTCTAATATTCGTTCTATGACCGAATTTAAACAAATTATTGGACGTGGAACAAGAATTAATGAACAATTTGATAAGCGATTTTTCACGATTATGGATTTTAGAAATGTGACGGATCTATTTTCAGATCTTGCCTTTGACGGCGATCCGGTGATGATTAAGGAAATACGGGATGATGAGGAATTTACACCAGAGAATATTATCGGTGATCCCACCGAGGAAATTATCGATCAGGAGACGGGCGAAATAGTTAATTTCGATCAAAATAATGCTCTTCCTGAAAATCTAAAACCGACAATTATTTCTGGTGGTGAAATTACTACAGAAAAACAGGGGAAAGTTTATATTGCTGGGGTAGATGTAACAATCTTGAATGAGCGGATTCAATATCTCAATGATAATGGGGATTTGGTGACAACGAGTTTAAAAGACTATACTAAACAGAACTTGCTGCGAGAATTTAGCAGTTTAGATCAATTTTTAGCTTATTGGAATGAAGCCGATAAAAAAAGTGCTTTGATTGCAGAACTGCGAGAACATGATATTATTGTTGAGGATTTACAGAGGGATATTAAAAAAGATTTGGATTTATTCGATTTGATTTGTCATATTGCTTGGGATCGTCCCCCTTTGACTCGCAGGGAACGGGCAGAAAATGTCAAAAAACGAGATTGTTTTACTAAGTATGACTCACAGGCGCGAGCGGTGTTAGAGGCTCTTTTAGAAAAATATGCTACGGATGGGATCGAAAATATTGAAGACATTGCTGTGCTAAAATTAGAACCACTCAAGCAATTTGGATCTCCAGGAGAGATCATCAAAAGATTTGGGGGTAAACCTCAATATGTTTCAGCTTTGCGGGAATTGATGTGTGAATTGTATCAAGTAGCGGCGTAATGAAAAATTTGGGCGGTAATATTAAAAGTCTGCGTAATTTTATGCGGAAAGATCCGGGGGTGTCTGGCGATGGACAACGGATCGAACAGTTAGGTTGGTTACTATTTCTCAAAATTCTTGATGCTAGTGATTCAGAGTTAGAATTGCTTAGGGATGATTTTGTATCGCCTATTCCTGAAAGGTTGCGCTGGTGTAAGTGGGCGGCGGATAAGGAAGGAATGACGGGGGATGAATTACGGAATTTTATCGATCAAGAATTGTTTCCCACTTTGAGATCCCTTGATATTAGCACCGGGAATAAACGGGCGATGATTGTCCGAGAGATTTTTGAGGGTACTAATAATTATATGAAAAATGGGACTATTATCCGTCAGGTGTTGAATAGTCTCAATGAAATTGATTTTGAAAGTTCGGAAGATCGGCATTTATTCGGCGATATTTACGAAACTATTTTGCGGGAACTTCAGACAGCGGGCGCTTATGGGGAGTTTTACACGCCTCGCGCTTTAACTGAATTTATGACAGAAATGGTGAACCCCCAGTTAGGAGAAATTGTACTCGATCCTGCTTGTGGTACGGGTGGTTTTTTAACCTGTGCGATTAATCATTTACGTCAGCAAGGTTTGGATGATGTACGGGATTTAGTAACTTTAGAAAAAACGATTAAGGGGATGGAATTTAAGCCTTTACCCTTTATGTTAGCGGTGACAAATTTATTTCTCCATGAAATCGAAGTTCCGAATATTGAATATACTGATAGTTTAAATCGGGAATATACTTCTATTGTTGATAAAGATCGGGTGGATATAATTTTAGCTAACCCTCCTTTTGGGGCTTCGGTGACTGATGGGGTACAGGATAATTTTCCGATGAGTTATCGTACTACAGAAAGCGCAGATTTGTTTTTATTGTTGATGGTGCGGTATTTACATAATGGCGGACGGGCTGCTATTATTTTACCTGATGGATCGTTAACGGGGGATGGGGTAAAGGCGCGGATTCGTCAGCATTTATTAGAGTCTTGTAATTTACATACTATTGTCCGTTTACCTAATTCGGTGTTTCAACCTTATGCGTCTGTGGCGACAAATTTGTTATTTTTTACCAAGGGTAAACCGACTCAGGAAATCTGGTATTGGGAACATCAATTACCCGAAGGAGTGAAAGCGTATTCTAAGACGAAACCGATCAATAAAAATGAGTTTCAATCTTTAAAACAATGGTGGCATAAACGGGAGGAAAATCCCCAAGCATGGCGGGTAAGTTTTGAGGATTTAGAGAAAAATGGTTTTAATATAGATGTCAAAAATTCCCATATTTCGGAAGTTGAAAGGGGTTATAGTTCGGTTGAGTTGTTGGAAATGTTGCATGATTCTTTTAGAAAGAGTGATGAATTATTAGATAGTTTAAAACAGGAATTAATTAATGAAAAAATATCCTAAAAAAACAATTGGTGAACTTTGTAATATTATCAAAGGTGAAACAGGAATTGCCAGCGTAACCCCAGGAGAATATCCTCTTGTTGTAACTGCAAAAGAACGGAAAACATCAGCAACTTATCAATTCGATACCCAAGCTGTTTGTATTCCTCTTGTTTCCTCAAGTGGTCATGGTAAAAAAAGTCTTAACTATGTTCATTATCAGGAAGGTAAATTTGCTCTTGGCACAATTTTAGCAGCGATTATTCCTAAAAATCATTATGAAATTTATGCTGCTTTTTTACATCAATATTTATTCTTTTATAAAGATACAAAAATAGTTCCTTTAATGAGAGGTGCTGCCAATGTCTCTCTGGCAGTAAAAGATATTGCAAAAATAGAAGTACCGCTTCCTCCAATTAATCAGCAAAAAGACTTTATTATTTTTTTTAATAAACTTCAAAAATTTAATCAGGGATTAATTAGAGAGTTTGATAATCAACAATTATATATTTCTCAACTAAAACAGGCGATTTTACAAGAAGCTATTTCAGGTCAATTAACAGCAGAATGGCGTAAACAAAACCCAATCCAAAAAGGTAATCCAGACACCGATGCCGCCGCACTCCTCGCCAAAATCAAAGCGGAAAAAAAACAATTAATAGCTGATGGAAAACTCAAGAAAGAAAAATCTCTCCCCGAAATTTCACCCGATGAAATCCCGTTTTCTTTACCTGATAGTTGGGTTTGGTGTCGTTTGGGAGAAATATGCGACATCAAAGGGGGAAAGCGTGTTCCTAATGGTTATAAATTAAAAACTACTCCCACTCCTTATATTTATATACGAGTAAGTGATATGAAGAATGGAACAATTGATGATTCAGACCTTCATTATATAGATGAAGAAGTATATCAAGGAATAAAAAGATATACTATAAGTAAAGATGATATTTATATGACAATTGTAGGCGCAACAATTGGCAAATGTGGTTTAGTTCCCGAAAAATTTGACGGTATGAACCTAACAGAAAATGCAGCAAAAATAATTTTATTAATTATAAATAAGATATTTTTATGGTACTGTTTAGATAGTTCGTTTTGTCAAGCGCAGTTTATTGATAAAACTAAGCAAGTTGCTGTTCAAAAAATGGCTATCAATAGATTTTCATCTACTCTTATTCCCCTTCCTCCCCTTGCAGAACAAAAAGCAATAGTAGAAAAAGTAGATTATTTAACGAAAATAATAGACGAACTAGAAGCACAAATCCAACACCGAAAACAACTAGCAGAAAACCTGATGCAAACAGTGTTAAGAGAAGCATTTGAATAGCCCCCCAACTGTTACCCAAAAAATACATCTTCAATCATCGTATTCTCAAACAAAATTGACTCTATTATCTTGTGCTTTGATGAGATGCCAAAATAAAAAGTAATCTCGAATCATGCCCAACAGCGCCCCCAACACCCACCGGCGGCCAGGGAACCACCTCGGATCTAAAGTTACCCTAAAGTTCAGCCACCTTTTAGAAAAGCATTCCTAATATAGAAGTTAGAGAGAACCCGCTCTTAAGAGCAGAGCTCAAGCCTGCTCGCCCAAACTGAGAGCTACTAGACAGGGAGGATATCAAATTATGGTGAACGCACAGATAGGGGAACCCCACCTGAGTGCGAGCGAACAGGTAGAATCCTTAGACCGCGAATGCACGACTCTATCGCGTCACGTCTTAGAGCAACTCCACAGCTTCTCAGCAGACGCTCAGGATCTCAGCGCTCTGATGAATAGAATTGCCCTGGCGGGTAAATTAATTGCCCGCAGGCTCAGCAGAGCTGGATTGATGGAAGATGCTTTAGGGTTTACTGGGGCCGTGAACGTTCAGGGAGAATCCGTCAAAAAAATGGATCTCTATGCAAATGAGGTGTTTATCTCCGTATTCAAGCAAAGCGGCTTAGTTTGTCGCTTGGCCTCTGAGGAAATGGAGAAACCTTATTACATTCCAGAGAATTGTCCCTTGGGACGTTACAGCCTACTTTACGACCCTCTAGATGGCTCCTCAAACCTCGACATTAATTTGAATGTCGGTTCTATTTTCTCCATCCGTCAGCAAGAGGGAAGCGATGAGGACGGATTAGCCCTCGATTTGCTGCAAGAGGGGCGAAAACAGATTGCTGCTGGCTATGTCCTCTACGGCCCCAGCACGATGCTAGTTTACTCTATCGGTAAGGGAGTTCACTCATTTACCCTTGACCCTAGTTTGGGGGAGTTTATTCTATCGAGTGAAAATATCCAGGTTCCCGAACACGGCCCGATTTACAGTGTCAATGAAGGTAACTTTTGGCAGTGGGAGGAATCCATCCGGGATTACATTCGCTACGTACACCGCCATGAAGGTTATACAGCTCGTTATGGCGGGGCCTTGGTGGGAGATTTTCACCGAATTTTGCTGCAAGGTGGCGTGTTTTTGTATCCCGGAACTGTTAAGAAGCCGGAGGGTAAATTGCGCTTGCTCTACGAATCGGCTCCCTTGGCTTTTTTGATCGAGCAAGCTGGCGGGCGGGCAAGTACGGGAACTGAGGACATTATGGATGTGGTGCCGACCAAACTGCACGAGCGCACCCCCTTAATTATCGGTAGCAAAGAAGATGTAGACCTGGTGAAGTCGTTTATTAAAGAGCACTTGCGCTCTGAGAAACATTGACTAAGTAATGGTTAACAGTTAACAATTCACAATTCACAGTTAACAGTTAACCGTTAACAGTTAACCGTTAACAGTTAACTGTTAACAATTCACAAATTAGGAGCGAAAGTAATGAATCACCTGTTAGAGATTGAAGAACTCGGTCAAAGCATCTGGATGGACAACTTGACTCGTAATTTGATTGAGTCGGGTGAACTCAAAGAAATGATTGAGAGCCGAGGGGTACGCGGGATTACTTCTAATCCAGCGATTTTTGAGAAGGCGATCGCGGGTAATGCGATTTACGATGCTGATATTGAAGCAGGTATTCGCGCTAAGAAATCGGTACTGGAAATTTACGAGTCTCTGGTGTTTGAGGATATCCGTCACGCCTGCGACATCTTTGGCCCAGTTTATCAACAGTCCAAGGGTTTAGATGGTTACATCAGCATTGAAGTACCGCCAACGATCGCCAATGATACAGAAAGTACAATCAGCGAAGCTCTACGGTATTATCAGGCGATCGGTAAAGAGAACGTGATGATTAAGATCCCAGGAACGGCAGAAGGTTTGCCGGCGGTAGAACGAGTAATTGGTGAAGGCATCAATGTCAACGTGACGCTGCTGTTTTCGGTGGAAAGCTACGTTAATAGCGCTTGGGCTTACATTCGGGGTTTGGAAGCATTCGCCGCCAAAGGTGGAGATGTCAGCAAGGTTTCCTCGGTTGCGAGTTTCTTCCTGAGTCGAATTGATAGCAACATCGATGGCCAGATTGACGAGAAACTCAAAGGTGTAACCGATATCTCGATGAAAGCCAAACTGGAGGCAGTAAAGGGGAAAGTCGCGATCGCCAACGCCAAGATTGCTTACCAGAAATATAAAGAGATTATTGCTAGCGATCGCTGGCAAGCCTTAGCTGCCAAAGGCGCAAAAGTGCAAAGGTTATTGTGGGCTTCTACTGGGACTAAAAATCCAGCTTACAGCGATGTCATGTATGTAGATGAATTAGTCGGGCCTGAAACCGTCAATACTCTACCACCGAACACAATTGAAGCCTGTTTTGACCACTGCGACGTTGCACCCCGGATTGAAACAAACGTTCAGGAAGCTTACAACTTGATTGCCAACCTCAAAGATCCCGATATCGAGATCGACCTGGACAAAGTAATGGCAGACTTACTCCTAGATGGGATTGACAAATTTGTACAGCCGTTCCAATCGCTGATGAATTCCTTGGAAGAAAAGGTTCAGCGGCTGGCCGCCGTCTAGTTGCCGACTCTGTAGCAACGTGGGCAAGTAAGTGGACATAAATAAACGTTGATATAACTTGTAGGGTGGGCGCTCGCCTCAACCATATTAGCTATCAGTTACAAGATTTTTGCGGCGAGCGCCCACCTTACATTTATTTATGTCCACCTACTTAAGGGAAAATTTGAGTGCTATTGGCGCTCAAAACCCGATAAAGATCCCATCCCCGATTTAGGGGCGAGAAAATGTCTAAGTTTCACGATCGCGCTAGATTACCAAGGCTCGAAGCTATGGAAGCATTTACTAACTTTGAAGGAGCAAAAAAGTAGATGGTAACGCTATTAGAAAATCCGCTACGGGTAGGCCTACGCCAAGAACGGATGCCCGATCCCCAAATTCTGGTAATCTTCGGAGCTTCTGGAGACTTGACGCAGCGCAAACTGGTACCGGCGATCTATCAAATGAAACGCGATCGCCGAATGCCCCCAGAAATTACAGTCGTAGGTGTCGCTCGCCGCCCCTGGAGTCACGACTACTTCCGCGAACAAATGCGACAAGGCATTGAAGAATTTGGCGAGGGGATCGGCCCTGAAGACTTCTGGAAAGACTTCGCTCAAGGCTTGTACTACTTCCCAGGCGACATTGATAACCCCGAAAGTTATGAAAAATTAAAAGTTTTCCTAGCTGAAATCGACGAAAAGAGAAGGACGCGGGGCAATCGCGTCTTCTACCTCTCCGTTTCTCCCAATTTCTTCCCAGAAGCAATTAGACAATTGGGAGCGGCGGGAATGTTAAGCGACCCCAGTAAGCAGCGTTTAGTGATCGAAAAACCCTTTGGTCGCGATTTAAGTTCCGCTAAAGCCCTCAACCGAGTAGTGCAGAATGTTTGTACCGAACAGCAAGTTTATCGGATCGACCACTACTTAGGTAAAGAAACCGTTCAGAACTTAATGGTTTTCCGGTTTGCTAACGCCATTTTCGAGCCCCTGTGGAACCGCCATTATGTTGACCACGTACAAATTACAGTAGCGGAAACTGTCGGCGTAGAAGACAGGGCCGGTTACTACGAATCAGCGGGGGCTTTGCGAGATATGTTGCAAAACCACTTAATGCAAATTTTCTGTCTAACAGCGATGGAACCACCCAATTCCCTAGACGCTGATAGTATCCGCACAGAAAAGCTGAAAGTGCTTCAAGCCAGTCGCTTAGCTGATGTGAACAACCTAGAGTTTTCAGCAGTTCGCGGTCAATATTCTGCTGGCTGGATGAAGGGTAAACCTGTCCCCGGTTATCGCGAGGAACCAGGGGTAGATCCCAATTCTGGAACGCCTACCTATGTGGCGATGAAGTTTATGGTGGATAACTGGCGATGGCAAGGTGTTCCTTTCTACCTGCGAACTGGCAAACGTTTGCCCAAGAAAATCAGCGAAATTGCCATCCAGTTTCGAGAAGTACCCCTGCTGATTTTTCAGTCAGCGGCGCAGCAAGCTAGTCCCAACGTCCTGACCATGCGCGTTTACCCCAATGAGGGAATTTCGCTACGCTTTGAGGGTAAAAGGCCGGGGCCAGATTTGCGGACGCGCACAGTGGATATGGATTTTAGCTACGGTTCTTCCTTTGGAGTCACTTCTTCCGACGCTTACGACAGATTGTTGGTGGATTGTATGCTGGGAGACCAAACTTTGTTCACCCGTGCTGATGAAGTAGAGGAAGCGTGGCGTTTGGTAACGCCGGCACTTACGGCTTGGGAGACTCCCACTGACCCATCTCTCGTTCCCCAATACGAGGCGGGTACTTGGGAGCCGGCGGAAGCAGAACAGCTAATTAATAGAGATGGCCGCAGGTGGCGCAGAGTCTAGAAATGGTTAATGGCTAATAGCTAATGGCTAATGGCTAATGGTTAATGGCTAATAGCTAATCGCTAATGGCTAATCGCTAATCGCTAATGGCAAGAAAGAGTTTTGAGTGAAAAATTTAATTTCACAACTCCTAAGTAACAAATTAGCAATTAGCAATTAGCTATTAGCCATTAGCAATCAGCAATCAGTAAGCACATAAGGATGCAAAACCTATGACAATGACACCGATTAAAGCTCCTCCAATTGTTTCACTGCAAGCGCCTAAAGATGTTTCTATCGATCAGATAGAGGCAGAACTCAGCCAGATTTGGGAAAGCTACAGAGAAACTGGAGATAATGGGGATTTTCCGGTTGCTACTAGGGCAACAACCTTTACTTTTGTGGTTTATGAACCTGAAGAAACTCAGCAGTTATTAGCTGCTTTGGGATTTTACTTAGGCCCGATTGACGGCATTAGTGGCCCCTTAACTGCGGCTGGAGTGAGGGCGGCCCAAAAAGCTTATGGAATGCCGAGAACTGGTAAAACTAATGCAGAATTGCTGGAGAGACTGCGGGAAGATTTTACTAAGAAAAGCTTGAATGGCGGTCTTGAAGATGGGTCTGTGGCTGCTAGTAGTAGTTTAAATGCTAGCGGGACAGGTATAGCAGATGCGATCGCATCTGCTAATCCCTGTCGGATTATTGCCTTGTGTCCAACTGCGGGGGAAGATCGGGGCGTAACTGCTCAAGTTTCGGCTTACTGTCCCGTTCACAAGCGCAGTAGCAGTACGTTAATCTGCTGCGAATATATTACGCTGCGGGGAGCGGAGGCGGCTTTGGAACGGGTAAGCGCCATTGTTTCGGCTCTGATGATTGAGGATTTGCCGAAGTTCCTCTGGTGGAAGGCGACACCCGATGCGGATCTCGCTTTGTTCCAGCGGCTAGCTGCTGCTAGCAGTTCGGTGATTGTAGATTCTAGTTGCTTTGCTCAACCGGAAACAGAATTACTGGAAATGCAAAACCTCAAAGACCAGGGAATTCCCATTGCTGACCTCAATTGGCGTAGGCTGGCTCCCTGGCAAGAGTTGACTGCTGAGGCTTATGACCCACCGGAACGCCGCGCGGCAATTGGGGAAATTGACCGGGTGACGATTGATTATGAAAAGGGAAATTCTAGTCAAGCGCTAATGTTTTTGGGGTGGTTGGCTTCTCGCTTGCAGTGGCATCCGCTTTCTTCTCAACAGGAGGAGGGAGACTACCAAATTAAGCGGATTCAATTCGCAGGGCCCGAAGGTCGGCAGATAGAGGCGGAATTGGCTGCTATTCCTACTGCTGATACGGGTGATGTTCAGGGTGATTTAATTGCTCTGCGTTTGAATTCTACGAATGAGAAGGCTGACTGCGGTACGGTGCTTTGCTCGGAAACGGGGGGTTGTATGCGGATGGAGTCTCACGGCGGAGCTCAGACTGGCCGGATTAATCAGGTCACGCCATTATTTGACCAGCAGACGGAGCAGTTACTTTCTCAGCATTTACAGCGCTGGGGCCGGGATATGCTTTATGAGGAAAGTTTGGCGGTTACGGCTCAGATTCTCAAGTTGGTTAACGGTTAACGGTTAACTGTTAACTGTGAATGTCGATTAGGATGTTCAGGACTTATATCATGTCCGCTTAAATACTTGTCATTGCGAGCGCAGCGAAGCAATCGCCTAGTCTCTGCGGATTGCTTCGGGCTTGCTTGGTTCCTCGCAACTGCGCTTCGCTTGGCTCGCAATGACAGCCCAATGACAGATCGTAAGTAATTTGCCGGACATGATATTACGCACCCAATCCAAAGAAACCGGGTTTTTTGACGAAAATACTTCGCTCTCACCCAAAGATTCTCTAAAAAACCCGGTTTCTGGAGCCCTGAGCGTAAGTCCTAATGTTGTTAATTTAAGACAGAAAAAAAAAAGTCCAGCAAACTCTTGTGTTTGCTGGATTGAGTAGGCAGGAAACTTGGGGGATAAGAGTCTAGAACAGTTGTCAAGTAAGATTTTTATCTAGTAAGAAAAATCAATTGCAGCTAGTGGTAAGGAAGCAATTGTGCAGTGATTTTATTGCGGATATCCTCACCTGTTACTGCAACTACTTCGTTCTGACTATCTTTACTAGATAAAACCTTTCTACCAACTATTGATTACTTTAAGCAAAGCTCTAGGCTCTATCGACAATTTCTTTGGCTTTATCTTTAAGGTCTTCTTTCAGGTGTATTACTGCTGCTTCATCCTGCTTGGCTTGACCTTCTAATTTATCTCTCTGGCTTCCCGTGACATCGCTAACGGCTTCTTGTATTTTGCCTTCGATATTTTTGGCAATTGCCTCAGCTCTATTCTCAATACTCATGACGGGTACCTTATACTTTCTATAACCTATCGTAAGAGTTAACAAACTTTGTTATCCTCCCCCTTTAGATAGATATGCTCCGATTGGCGACTATTCCGAAAGGGGAAGAGGTAGTTCGACAAGTTTGTTTTTAGATGACAAACCTGATTTGATGGTGATTTGAGATTTGGGTATGCCAAATTTTTTCGCCAGCAATTTGATTAATTCTTCATTGGCTTTGCCATCAATGGGAGGAGATTTCAGAGATACCTTGAAACTGCCGTCAGGTTCTTGCTGAATGTTTTGTTGTTTAGAGTTAGGTTTAACTTTGATTGTTAAGATTGCCATGTTATGCTGCACGGGTAATTGAATGGTCAAACATGGCTTGAGCGGCGACTAAATCGTAGGGAAATGGGGGCTTCATGGGGCGATAATCGCGATCGTCTGCTTTTCCGTGACGTAAAACTGCGTTTACAAGTAAACAGGGTTCGCTGGTAAAGCTTAAGGCTGCGTGAGGAACTCCGGGGGGAATTGTGACAAGTGCGGGGATGCGATCGCTCAAAGGAATGTAGCGATATTTCCGGTTCTGTAATACGACTAACACAAAGTTACCGCGCACGACAAGGAGTTGGTCAGTTTGGAAGTGGTGAACGAATAAATCGTCGCGTGCATGGGCGGGAATTTGGACTAACATCGTTTCGTGGCTGGATTGGGGCGTGTAAAACTCAGCCATTCCCGATTTGATTGATTCTAAAACTCGGATTTCAACCTGCTTGATCAGACTCATGCGAAGTTCTCCTGAGATTAGATGAGTGGTTCTATGTCTAAATTATAATTTAAAGATTTTTAAATTATTGTTAGATCTATCACAATGTAAAGACAATTCATGGTATAGCAAGCGTGATGATTTGGCAGTGAAACCGCCTGGGTTCGATCGTCCAGGCGGAGTGGTGAACTTTTAACATCGCAGTATGAAGGGCGATGGTTGCAGAGGCTACGCCAAGGTATTTAAACTCAGGCGGCTACCATTTCCGGGTGTTCTATCCGGGTTCCTAAAACCTTGAGAAATTCAGCCAACCAGCTAGGATGGGCGGGCCAGGCGGGGGCGGTGACGAGATTGCCATCGACTACGGCATCGGTGACGGGAACTTCGGTATATTTGCCTCCGGCCCGAAGGACATCGGGACTGCAAGCGGGGTAAGCTGTGCAGCGTTTGCCTTCGAGAACGCCGGCGGCGGCTAAGACTTGTAATCCGTGACAGATGGATGCGATCGGCTTGTTATTATTAGCAAAGTAGCGGGTAATTTGCAGCACTTTATCGTTAAGGCGGATATATTCGGGGGCGCGACCTCCGGGTATAATTAAAGCATCGTAGTCCGAGGCATTGATGTCATCAAAATTGGCGTTTAATGTGAAGTTGTGACCGGGTTTTTCGCTATAAGTTTGGTCGCCTTCAAAGTCGTGGATGGCGGTGCGAATAGTTTGACCTGCGCTTTTGCCGGGGCAAACTGCATGGACTGCGTGGCCGACCATTTGTAGTGCTTGGAAAGGAACCATTACTTCGTAGTCTTCTACGTAATCGCCGACTAGCATTAAGATTTTCTTTGCGGTCATGTTGATGACTCCTGTTGTTTGATTAAGTTAAGGGTATTGAGGATTAGTATTGAGACTAGAGTAGCATTACTCAGTATGCTTGCCGAGAGGATATAATTAATAATAAAACCATTGCTGTATAAGTCGTCTTCCTTTTCAGAGAGCGATCGCTCTTGGTATTCTGTAACTTCCGATCTACTACATTGCTAGACCTCGCTTAGCCCAAAAAAATCCCGATAAGCTTGACAAAAAGTCAGGTAGGATTTATTTTTAATGCCATGTAATTAATTTATGGCATTATTCCCGATAAATAGCATAAAAGAATTACTGATGAAAAAACAAACTGTTAGGAAGCTACTCCAAAAGAATAATCCAGTGGTTTTAGAAATTGGGACATCGACTGGTGAAGATAGCCTCGGTTTCCTGCGAGAATTTTCCGACATTCAATTATATTGTTTTGAACCCGATCCTCGCTGCTTAGAAGTACATAAAAGTCAAGTGAAAGATCCCCGATGCAAATTATATGAGATCGCGATATCAGATGTAGATGGAGAAGCAGAATTTTATCAGAGCAGTGGTTCCTATGAAGGGTTTAATGAATATTCAGAGTGGCTGCAATCCTCTTCGCTGAAAACACCAAAAAATCATTTAGAAGTGCATCCTTGGTGTAAGTTTGAAAATAAAGTTATAGTGCCAACGCGCAAGTTAGATAGTTGGTTTGAAGAAAATCCTATCGATGAAATTGACTTAATTTGGGCTGACGTACAAGGTGCGGAGGAGAATTTGATTAGAGGAGCCTTTAAAACTTTATCTCATACCAAATATTTTTATACAGAGTATGAAGATGACGAACTTTATGAGGGACAAATCACGCTGGAACAGATAAAAGCTTTACTACCCCATTTTAAAGCGATCGGCTATTTCGGGAACAATGTATTATTTAAAAATACTGAAATGCCAGCTTCAGCCTTTAATAATGCCGACCAAACAGTTTGGCAAATTTGGGAGCTTTTCCCGCCGAAAGTCTTGCTACAATCGCTTAAAAGAAGACTCAAGTCCATAGTTAAATCGCTAACTTCTGCGACTAATTGATAAAGACAGGACTTACGCAGTGTATATGACACTTTTTACATTGCGATCGCTTTTTTCGTTGTAAATTCAAAAGCAACTGATAATGCTATAAATGTTAACGCAGTGGCAAGAATCTTACTTGCCCTTCCCATTCCCCTTCTAGACTACATTCATCTAGCAGCAAGATTTCCTCGATCGCTAAACCAATATTAACACGACGACTAACCTCAAATAATCCAGGCATTGGCAACCCTCTTTCTATTCGGTCATAGGCAAAAGTTATCATCGTTGCTACATCGTGAGTTAGCACCAAACGCCTGTTTTGTGCCGCCCATTCCAAGACAGTTGGATCGTCTGCTTCAAGTAAACCAACATCCTGAACGCGGACAATATCTACATCAGATTTACGGCGCAGAATACCACGAACAATCTGATTATTGAAGTTCTCGTCAGCCAAGAATCGCAACATATTAATTTACTGATTTATATTGCGTCTTGCTAATAGGCGATCGCGTACTCCAATAGGGTTAAAACGCTTTTCTGCTTCCTGTCTAATTTCCGTAGCACGTTGTTGACGCATTAGAAGATAGGCATCAACTTCTGTTTGATGTCGTAAGTAATAGCCAATTACAGAATAAATATCGGACAATTGAAGTGATGGGTATTGATCCTTAATTTCTTCTGCTGAAGCTCCTTCAAGAAAAGCTGCGATCGCCGTATCTAAGGTGACGCGGGTTTTGCTAATGCGGACAGCACCATTTTCGTCAATTATAAGGGGAATTGGCTCAGCAGTGGGAACAACTAGCATAATTTTTTCGGTATTAATTAGATTAAAATTCTAGTATTAAGAACCATTATCGCTCTAAATTATCGCAAAAAGCCTTGATATGTCAAGTCCCCCTCCATAGTCGTACTCTCGCAACCAAAACAGCGTTAAAATAGATAACTGATAGATACCCTGTACTTATGACACTCTTTACGCTCCGATCGCTTAAAAAAGACTTCGGCATCAAAGAAATCCTCAAAGATGCCAGCTTTAGCCTTGATGAAGGCGATAAAGTCGGCCTGATTGGCACAAACGGCTCAGGTAAATCCACATTACTGAAAATGATAGCTGGGTTAGAACCCATTGATAGCGGCGAAATCTGGGTTAATTCCGGCGCAAAAATTGCCTACTTACCTCAACAGCCAGATTTAGATGAAAATCATACTGTATTAGAACAAATCTTTGCCGACAGTGGCGAAAAAATGGCTATTGTCCGCGAATATGAAGAAATTTCTGATAAATTAACTCATGGACATGGGGATACAGAAAAACTTATGGCGCGGCTTTCCATCGTTTTTCAACGCATGGAAGAACTCGGCGCTTTAGAACTAGAAACTAATGCTAAACTCATTCTTAGTAAATTAGGAATTGATGATTTTGAAGCAAAAATTAGCGACCTTTCTGGCGGCTATCGCAAGCGAATTGCCCTCGCAACGGCTTTGTTGTCAGAACCCGATGTATTGCTAATGGATGAACCTACTAATCACCTCGATGCGCTCTCTGTTGAGTGGTTGCAAAACTATTTAAATCGTTATCGCGGTGCATTATTACTAATCACCCACGATCGCTACTTTTTGGATCGCGTAACTAATCGGATTTTAGAAATAGATCGCGGAGATCTTTATGCTTACTCTGGTAACTATGCTTACTACTTAGAAAAAAAAGCCGCTGCTGAAGAATCAGCAAGTAGTACGCAGCGTAAGTATAAAGGCGTATTGCGGCGAGAATTAGAATGGTTAAAAAAAGGGCCAAAAGCTCGGAGTACCAAGCAAAAAGCCCGGATAGATCGCATTCGGGAAATGCAAGAACAGGAGTTCAAAAAAGCTCAGGGAAAAGTTGATATTTCTACTGCGGGCCGTCGCATTGGTAAGAAAGTTGTTGAGCTTACAAATATCTGTAAAGGCTACAACAATCGCACGTTAATTAAAGACTTTACCTATAATTTTACTCCTGAAGATCGCATCGGTATTATTGGCAGTAATGGTTCGGGAAAATCTACTCTGATGGACATTATTACCGGACGGGTAAAGCCAGATTCGGGTACGGTAGAAATTGGTTCTACTATCCATATTGGGTATTTCGATCAGCACTCAGACGATCTACTGATGAATGAAGATCAACGAGTAATTGAATATCTGAAAAGTGTAGCAGAATTGGTGACAACAGCAGATGGCAGTATTATTACTGCTTCGCAAATGTTAGAGCGATTTTTGTTTGAACCTAATCAACAATATGCGCCGATTCATAAATTATCTGGTGGTGAAAGACGGCGTTTATTTCTATTGCGGGTGTTAATGAGTGCGCCGAATTTGTTGATTTTAGATGAACCGACAAATGATTTAGATGTGCAAACTTTGGCGGTACTAGAAGACTATCTGGAAGATTTTAATGGTTGTGTAATTGTAGTATCCCACGATCGCTATTTTCTCGATCGCACAATTGATATGGTTTTCGCTTTTGAACCGGGGGGAACTCTGCGCTTATATCCTGGCAATTATTCAATCTATTTAGATTATAAAAAGCAGGAAGAAGAAACTGAAGCTAAACTTTTAGCATCTCAAGTTAAAGACTCAAAACAAAAAGCAGAAGCCTCTGTTTCTACATCGACTATAACTGGTAAAAGTGGCAAACTTTCTTTTAAGGAAAAGCGTGAATATGAGAAACTAGAGGTGGAAATTCCGCAGATGGAAGCTGAAAAAGCTGAAATTGAAAAGGTACTTTATCAAAATCCTCCTGGTGGTTTCACAGAGGTACAGAAACTTTCGGATCGTTTAGCAGAATTAACCCACGCGATTGAGATTGGTACTGAACGTTGGTTAGAATTGGCGGAACGGGTAATTTAGGTTTTTTTATAGTGGTTAATGGCTAATAGCTAATGGCTAATGGCTAATTAGGGTACACTTTGCGTAACGCCGCCATCTTGGCGGTAAAGTCACCGCCAAGAT
>NZ_JAQMUA010000021.1:0-12703 GCF_028330895.1 Kamptonema animale CS-326
GATTACGCCATCAATTTTTTGGAGGGAGCGGGTAATTTCGTATTCTTGTTTATATCGAGTTAATTCTGAGGGACTAGGATAATCTTCCTTGAGAATTTTCAGGATAACGGGATCGTGGCTAGATTTATGGACAGCCCGATACACTAATGAATTAGAGCTTTCATAAATCTGGCAGAGAATCTGATAGTTGTCCATTTCACTTATTCCTGGGGTCAGTTCAAGCCATAAAAACGAGCAGGGTTATCCCAAACAATTTTATGCACAATTTCCTGACAAAGTTCCTCTTCTAGAGCCACCACTTCCTTAACCACATTGGGCTTATGATCCATGTGAGGATAATCAGAGCCAAAGATTAAGTTATCTGAACCGATCGCGTCTATCAGTTGGGGTAAATAAGGCTCGGAAGGCTCGATCGCAATGAAGCACTGACGACGAAAGTATTCGGATGGCTTCATTTTGACACGATCGACCACTTCCCATTGCAAATCTTCATATTCGCGATCGAGCCGCCACAGCCAGTAGGGAAGCCAGCCGCAGCCAGACTCTAGAAATCCTACTTTCAGTTTAGGATGACGCTCTAAGACACCGCCTTCGATCAGGGAAAGCAGTGCCATCATTTGTTCCATCGGATGAGAGCAAGCGTGGAGGGCAAAACGAGTTTGAAAGCGATCTGCTCCAGCCGTAGGCGATCGGCTGTGAGTTCCTTCGTGTAAACTAACAGCAATTTCCAACTCTTCACACGCAGTCCAAAAAGGCTCGTAAGCGCGATCGCTCAATAACCGCCCTTTCACGGGATTAGGACGTAAAAAAACTGCTTTCCAGCCAAAATCGGCGATTCGTTGTAACTCTATTACCATTTCTTCTGGCGCGTGGGGATTGACAACTCCTACCCCTCGCAAAATTTCTGGATTATAACTGCAAAAATCCCGCAGCCAATTGTTATAAGCACGAACAAATGCACCTGCTAATTGAGGAGCGATCGTATCTATACCAATAATCCATGAAAAATAAGTGGGATAAATAAACGCGATATCAACGCCCATTTGATACATCGCCTTTATGTGAGATTCTGGATCGAAGTTATTCAGCCAAGATCGAGGATGGGCTGCGATCGCTTGTTTACCTGCTTCCAAACGGAGGCGATCGGAATGGGGATTGACAATCGATTCACCTTTAATTTTTAGATCGGAAGATAAGGCAAAGCTTTTAAATGCAGGTTCGAGATAATCTAACCACATCTGGTGCGGTTCGTAAATGTGAGAATCAGCATCAATAATTTTGTATCCTTTGAGCATATACCCCTATAGCCAAACAGGTATTTGATTAAGCATTTCTTCTGTCATTGGTTCTTCTAACCAACCCAATTGCACTGGAACTTGATAAAGTCGTCCAGGTGCGACGCGCTTCCAAAAATGACGCATTCCCGGAACGATTACCTTCACCACTCTTAAGCCAATATCGGGGCGAGTTTGGTCGAGAACTAGCATTTCCATTCCTTTTTGTTCGACAATTTGCTGACAAAGCTTGATGTCGTCTAGCAAATCTTCGTTATCGACGCGAGGATAATCAGAATAGACTTTGGAAGCGATTTGTGATGCTGGCACTAAATAAGGTTGATTCTGTAAAGTAGCTGTTTTCCACCAATTTATTACGGGCGGATCGGCAGAAGAAGCATATTGAGTCGTACCATCAGCGTTAGCTGTTAAGACAGGTGGAAGCAGTTGGTTGACTTCAGTAAGCGCTCTCTGTACTGCTAATTTAGGATCGAAGTGGGCACCGAAACCTAAGATAATATCTTCAACTTCGCGTGAAGCGTAGCTATCCCGTAGGGAATCGCATCTGCGACTAATCGCAGCAAAAGCGGGAATATTCAGATCGCTGGTAATATCGAGTACCCAAATTTCGCGATTTATCGATCGGTAATAATTGACCAAATCTTGAAAATATCGCTCATCAAAACTCTCTAAATCTACCCTTGGTCTGGAAATCCGATTGTACCACCACAGGGCAACGCTATCTCGCTCTACCAATTCCATAAAGCCCTGTAAAATAGCTTCTTCCAGCGTATTACCGGCCGCACAACCGTTAGTATCTGCCCAACAATCTGGTTGCGGTGGCTGTGGATAGCCAAAATAACAATAGGCTGTTGGTAGATACTTAAATTCTTGGTGAGTTAAAGACCAAACTGGTGTCCAGTCAATTTCTCGCGTTTCATCAAATGGTTCGGGAACGCGCTGGAAAAAGCTGCCACATTTGGCATTCCAGTCTGTTCTGTTTTCGTATTGGTTCTGGCTGAAATTCATGCAATGGTTGGGATGAATTGCTCTGTTTCCCAATTGTTGATAGCTACTTTTGATTCTGTATTCATCTCCTTGGAAAACACCAGAATAACGTTCGATTGCTTCGCAAAAAGCACTGGATTTTGCTTGAGCCTCAGTTCTTCCTTTTCCCGCACTTCTTCCTCCCAAATTTTGCTGTAAGAAACTGAATTCATCAAACATAGAAGCAAAATGATGCTTGGCAAAATAAGTCGGAGTTAAACCATTGGAGTTACGGGAGAGTTTTCCCAACTCTCGCACAACTCCCACGATCGGGCTAATATGATGTTTGTATCGCTCAAAAGTTTCTTCTGGTGAAACACAACGGTGTCCCCCATCAGTGATAAACTCTTTTTTACGACTGCCAATTACTACAGGTAAAGGCTGACGATCCTCAGCTTTAAGAATGCCGCAACAATTACATTGAGGCCGTTTAATTAATGGGTGCTTTCTGGTTTCCGATGTTAGGGTATCATGGGTGATTAGCACTCCCTCTAGACATTTATTTTCTCCCTGTATAATCCATTTCAGGAGTTCTGTTGCTGCCATTGTCAGGGCAGTTTGCTGGGTTGATGGCAAGTCAGCTAGGGGTGGTGTTAGTGGAAAGAAATTATTTCTGCGTCGCTGGATAAACTTTTCGAGCGGTCGATTACCTTCCAAGCGTTGAGACAGACATTCCCAACAACCTGTTTGTGGAGTATGAAAAATTGGGCCAATCCAGAACGACGTTCCTATCGGTTTAACCAACATCCAAGGCCGCGATCGTATCTGATTTTCTTGATTGATTTCTGCCAGTTTTGGGCGCAAGTAATCGTCAGTTAGAACAACTTCAAAATTTGCATCTTCAGCAATTTGAATATGTAAGGAATTAAGAATTTCAATAAAACTAGAAGCAGATAAATAACCTAAAGCTTTGACTCTAACTTTAGTTTCTTGCAAACGATGATAAGCATCTTTAATATTGACATTCAAATGCTCGATAAATACAGTTAGATTTGCAGGCAATATTGTCTCGCTTTCAATGAGAAAGCCTTGACGTTCCAGTTCCATCAGCGCATAATAAATATAGGCATCTGGTAATTCTTCCTGAAGGAGATCGACAATTTCATCAACAGTGTGATTTCCTTCAAGTAAGGGGCAGATAGATTGGTAGATGGGATCGCTCAAAAAAATTGAGCCATTTTCAGATAAAAGAAATGTCCCCTCTCCCTCAAGCGTCTCAACACGAAATTGAGTCTTAAACCTTGGTCTTTTCAACATATTTAGTTAAACTCAACTAACCTATAATCTAGCCCCCCGACTTCTTCAAGAAATCGGGGAGCTGAGCCAGACTCTACCTCTTATGCCATCTCAAATTTGCAATGTTTTACGTCATACTAAGAGGAATATAAGCCGAAGGTGGCAGATAATCATTAGCGTTTTTGTTTGAAATCCACTTCTTCAACTTCTCCTCTGTGATCGTAGCAGGACTGAATGCAGGACGGGGTGGATAGGCAATACGGGCAATATATTTCACACCCTCAATATATTGATGATCCTTTTCCAGAATATGCTCCTTGGCTTCTTTGATAAATGTTTGAGGATCGAGTATCTCTTCAAAAGAACCAGAAAAACTATCTGTCAATACCTCGACATGATATTCTTTCATAGATTCTTCTCCGCATACACTTTTCTTTTTAGCACCTATAAGTGCTTCGTAAACATCAGGCAAAGTCAGTTTTAGATTGGCAACTTCTGAGTCATCAATATCTTCATTTTTACCCATGAAGAGTTTTTTTATGTTGAAACTAGCTTTGAACGCACTTCTCTTCATTCTGTCGTCTTCGTAAATATTGACTGCATTCCTATACAGAGCTTGTTCTTGAAGAACTTGTATAAAGAATTTTTTCAGTTTTTCCTCTTCTTGAGGATGCATAGATACTAGGTAATCAGTCCAAGACCAGGCAACGAGACGAGACCATTGTTCTACTCCGTTCTTTATTTTGGTCAAGTCTGCTTTCAGATCTTTCGGTAGTCCTTGTGCCATTTTAAAAACCTCCTCAGATTAACTTGAAACTAGGTACAAAAATTATCAATTTAGGTGGGCAGTAAGCTATTGACTAGGTTTCGCATTATCTATCAAGAAGCTAAAGTCAGCACACCCTGTATTTATTTTAGCATTTAATTGACCTGTATTTACTTGAGCATTGATGAATTGACAAGAATTGTCTTCTCCCGGCAGACGTGCAGAAGTATGACAAACAATACAGGTAACTCTTTTAACATAAGGTTCCAGAGTAACATTAGTCAGTGGCGATGTTGTGTGTTTAATGGCTCTTTCAGATTCGTAACTATCCCACGGATTTGCTAGCCACTCAGTGCCAATCAATTCATAGTACTGCCATACCGATGATTTATCGACAGTCTTCAGTTGTGTGTGCCACTTGTCGTTCTGTTTCTTGACTGATTCACTTATATCATTTGAGCGACAAATCTGGGATGGGATCTGATCTTTAATCAATGGGATATTATCTACAGATTCTTCCATCGTTACTGCTTTGGGTTTATCGTTACTGATGTACCAAAGGTATGGTGGTTTTACATAAGGTTTGTTTTGTTCGCAGTTTTCTTTATTTATATTACACTCGTTGTTGTATAAGGTATACCGTGTCTTTTCTGGTTTACCGCAGGAGGGAGCATTATCTATATGCTCAAATGTAGACCAGATCCAACCTTGACTGCTAGTTTTATGCATAACATGGAATCCAATTAACCCCAACTCGACTTCCTCATTTAGGAGATCGCCCGTATTGCTAGCAATCTTTCGCTTAGTAGTATAGTATTTCGCTTTTTCTTGATCGGAACTTCGCCGATCAAATACTCTCCAAGCCGCCTTGATTTCAATCGCGCCCTCACCATTTTGCTCACTACAATATTTTTCATATCCATCGTATTTATATCCACTACTACACACAAGTTTTAACTGCTGCTCTGTTTCTTTAAATGTTACTAAATTGTTGCTGGCAAACCATTTGTTGTTTCTGATTTGTTCATATTCAACTGGGTTCATGCGAATTTCATTAATAACGTAGTTACCTTGTTGATCTACTAAAGGAATGTGGATCACGGCATCAATATCCGCCAGCGATATAATATTATTGTTTAATTCTCCATTCTTTGTCACTATATTTGGTTTATTCTCTCTATCAACCTCACTAAAATCCTCTATTTTAGCTAGTATTTCTGCCTCCGTCAGTCGTAAATTTGGTTTGTACTCTATTTCTGATCCCTTTCCATCACCCACACACTTATTGTATTCTGGCAGCTCGCCTAGTGATGGTGGTGTTGCTCCGTCTGGCGGAAATACATCCTTGGGAGAAGGGTATAGTTCCCAAGCGCGAGGGTTTTCGGGAGCTTGTCCGATGAGTTTTTTCTGACCTGGAGGCTCAATAGCAGATAATGTTTTTCCTTGACAATCCACTGGCCAGTTTAAAGCAATGAAAACTCTCCAAGCAAATTCATTAATTGCGTCTTCTTCCTGAGTATCAGGATTAACAGGCACAACATTTTTATCTTTAGTAAAATCAGGATTGTGAGCAATGTCCTTAAATGCTTGGGTTATTTTTATGGGTGGCTGAGTTAGCGGTTGATTTCTTTTAATCGCGCTGGCAAGTGCTATCTCTCCAAAAATAACGATAAAGGCTATGACCAAAATCACAAACAATCTACGCCTGATGAATCTCATAAGGTTTATGTGCTTTTAGTTAACTTTATTGAACTGGATCGATCGCAAGCCACAGTTGTTCTGAAAAATCCGCTCAACTGCTACCGAAACGATCGCTAAAATATTGCCTAAACAACTCGCAACTTACCGTTGCCTGATTGCCTTGTAAATTTACCAACCCCATACTTTCTAACTTAAATGCCTCCACTAAATCCAACTCTACAGGTGTACTGCTTTTTACAGCTCGCACAAATGTTACCAGCAACTCTGGCTCCTGTTGTAAGTTCCACAATTGTTGTTGTAGGCGATCGCTATAAATTCCCTCTGAAATAGAGGAGGTTTGCAAAACTTGCTCTAGCGTGACTTCACCGCGCCCGATATGATAAAGCGCTACCCGTACTAAATACGGATTTCCATTTACAAAAGCCGTCAGTTGCTTGGCATCTTCAGATGACCAATCCAGTCCTTGCCGTTTCGCCAAATCCTGCACTTGCTCGCTGTTAAATGGTGGTAGTTCGATCGGTAGCCCTACGTTAAAGGGCGATCTATTGGCACTCAGCGGAATATACATCTGGGCTGAGTGTACCACAACTAACCGGAGTTTTCGCCAGATTTCCCGATTTTTGGCTTCCTCGTGCCAAATTCGTAACAGTCCGAAAAAGTCACTCGCCAGGTTGGGATAGGGAAATAAGCGATCGATATCGTCTAAAGCTAACACTACAGGCTTGGTTGTTGAGGGTAACAAATACTGCTCGAAATACATCTTGCAGCTAACCTGACTGCCAAAAAGCTCATCCCAATATTCTGCAATCTGATTGCGAAGTTGCAAACCCAAACCGACGTTGGCGCAGAACCAGCGCAAGAATTTATCTAAATCTTGAAAAATTTCTCTATCCGCTAACTGAAAATCTATAATAACTATCCGATAGTCTTGCTCGGCAGCTTTCTGGAGAATCCGCGCCATCAGGGAAGATTTCCCCATCCGCCTGGGAGCGAGTATGCGAATCAGCGCTCCCGGTTGCAAAATAGTCTTGTAACATTCAGATTCAATTAAGCCGCGCTCCACGTAAAAGAGGGAATCGAGGGGAACTTGGCCCCCCGGGAATTCTGGCTCTATGCCTTTTTCTTGTTTTGGTGGGGTATGCCATGCTTCTACCTCGTCACTCTGAGGAACCCAGGAATAATCATTTGGCTCCAGAATCAGATTAAAAGCACTGAAGCACCTTTTTAGGGTATTGCGATCGACTCCAACTTCGCGATCGTATATCTTCATCACGGTATTCACAGCTAACCCGGTGCGATCGCTCACTTGTTCTAAAGTATACCGAATCCCGCAGTTTTCCTCAAATTCTGCGTCTGCTTTCGCTTTCTCTAACTTTTTAGATCCTTGTAGGGTAAGGATTACACCGCGTATGCGCTTTTGTTTTTCTTGATGGTGTAACACTATGCTCTTATGACCCTCGATCTGCAAGATAAAAAAATTTTAGCAAGTTAAGCAACTTATTTTAGCAAGTTAAGCAACTTAGCAGTTTAGCCGTTATGGATATAAAAACTTTACAATGCTCAAAACCTTAGCTAATTCAGAGTTTGGTTAATTAATCCTGACAAATCTTAACTTGCGATCTTAAAAAGCCAAATTTGAGTGGTGCGATGGAGTTATGCAGTGCAAAATGAATACGGTATCTCTAGCCAACTATTACAACTAAGCCTTAATTAAATTGCTATTGAGCAAAGCAGGTAAGGCTATTAAATCGGGTGTATAAGGATTGAGGGTGTAGTTTTACCAAATATTGAGGGTGTTTTGCTAGATCCCGGTGTTGAGCTTTTTTTGAGGGAACGATGGCGGTGGTCATTACCGACGACATCTTCAAAGACCACTTGAAACTTACAGTCAGAAATTTGTTACTCATGGCTCGGTTTCTTGTGAATCGAAAGACTCGGATTGCCCTTGGCCAAAACTGTCCAACAGTTGAATTATTGCGAAACTTTTACTCACTTTAGGTATTAGACATGAAATTAAGTTCTCAACCATATACCATTTCAAACCAGTGCGATCTCTCGTCAGATATAAGCGTAACTTTTCTGCGTCTTGAGTTAAGGGGATATTTTATCAACGAGGATGGAACGGATACGGATTTATCCCTTACGCCAACCTTAGCTGCAAGGGAGTCGGAAATTGGGGAAAAGTCTCAGGGGAATGCGCCAGTTAAAATGATTGTGGGCGAGACAGTGACGTTATCGGTTGCGGTGGAAGCTGAGATTTATAGAAAATAAGGCTTTGGGCAATTATTGATGAACGGTTATTCATACCATCTCCAGGACGGAAACCTGCAAATTTATCTAGATTTCCCTCCATAATAGCTTCGCTAGATCCATCCCATTTAGCCTCGAAAAGTCAGTAAAAAATTATTTCAAGGTCAATATCATGTCCAAAAACAAATTTATTTCTTTTAGTGATATTCATATTGGTACGAACGCTCTAACCGCTTGGTATCAGAAAGACATTCATGAGCCTTACTTAGTAAAAGCTCTTGATTGGCTTATCGAGAATGCCTCTTCGATTCGGGAACTAATTATTCTAGGTGATGTGGTTGATTCTTGGACTTATCCACCTGACAAAGAACCACCTAGCTTTAATGCCATTATGGCAGCAAATCCTAAAGTTTTTGGTCCGAATGGAAAGCTAAGTGAGGTTTTGACTGCGCTCGATGGAAAGGTTATGTATGTGCACGGCAATCAGGACATGACCATTACACAGGAAGACTTAGACAAGATTCAAATTTACCATGTCAAAATCGCTTTTTGCGAAATTTCACCGTAGCTGGCATCACCGTGCCCAAACGGGAAAATTGTACGCTAAGGCTAAAACCTTTATCCCTCAAGCATTTCAGCGATACCTATTTTCTTTCACCCGCAAAGGGCGTAAGTTGTCAAAACTGCTCGCCTGCTTTAAATTCCAAATATAATCACCCGTAAGATTGATATGCTCCCAACCCAACGGTGACAAATGTTGCAAATATTCTTCAGGAATATCCCAAACCACCGTTGAATCGTTGGCACACTATTTCGATAGTATGGCTCGGCTTTTTCAATCCAATTTATTAGTTTCAATATCCCTTCTCCTAAGTTTTTACTGTTTTCAAATAAGTAATGAAATTCTTCTTTTAACGAGCGCATTATTCCTACTAACGGCGAAGCTTCTTTTACTTGGTTTAACTTTTCTTTTTGTTTGTTTGACAATTTAACAGCGCCTTTTAATAAGATGTATTTACTTCCTTTCAAGCTGGTAAATAATTTAGCTTTTTCCCTAACTTTTAAGGCTTCTGCGATTTTGATGAAGACGATGACTACTTCGACCACAGTGTGGGCAGATTGCCGTTTTTGTCTCTACTTGAACTCTCGAAAATTAATGTTTCATCTGTTTGTTTGCTTTCTTCTACTATAACTCCGGGTAGGTTTAGCAGTTTGGTCATTATCTTTTTCATAATTAACTTTGATCCCAACTATTTACTAATATTTTAGCATAGTAAGTACGAAAGAGCCAAATAAACTAGCTTGAGATTGTCAGGTCGTTATTGGAGCGATGTCCGTGTTGCCCAAGTGTGGTATATATTCCTTTTTGTTCCAACAAGTCTGTATGGCTAACCTGATATCACAATACTGCCATTTTCCAGCACAAACATCTTATCTGCACGCAAGGCATGAGCCATACGGTGGGTGATCATAATAATTGTACGTTCTTTAGTAAGGTGCTCGATCGTATTCATAATCTCAACTTCTGTTGCTGGGTCGAGGGCTGAGGTAGCTTCATCTAAAATCAAAATAGCAGGATTTCTAACTAATGCTCTAGCGAGGGCGATTCTTTGCCGTTGTCCCCCCGATAGCTGTCCGCCTCTGTCACCCACAGGGGTATCGTAACCTTGAGGTAAAGTAAGAATAAACTTGTGAATTTCTGCGTTTTTGGCGGCGGTTTCTACTTGTTCATCGGTGGCTTCTAAATATCCCATTCTAATATTTTCACGGAGAGAAGTATTAAATAAAATTACCTCTTGAAGGCACTCTCTTCGCAAGATAAGAGAAATTTTCCCAAGTTAAGCAACTTAGTCGTTATCGAGTAAAAAAATTTACAATCCCCAAAACCTAAGCCAATGGGGAGTTTGATTAATTAATCCCAGCCAATCTTAACTTGATATCTTAAAAGGCAAAACTTGAGTTGTGCAATTCGGTTAGGCGGTGAAAACTGAATACAGTGTTTTTACCGAGTTATTGCAGGTAAGCATCAATAAAGTTTACTTGCTGGCTATCAGAAGAATGCCATATCATAACTGACGAACTTCAACTCACTGCTTATTACTGGTAAAGTAAAGCATTGTAGCCTTGTTAGAGCAGTCAGCCACATCGTTTCTTCTCTAAACTCAATTGAACAGGAGTAATGAGACTGAGTTTTTTGAAATAGAAAACCTAGTGATCGATCTCAAACTGAGTTGATTGATAAAATGCAAATACCCTGCCCAGAAAATACCAAGTCAACCACGACAAGTGATGAAGCACTGCAACTTATAGAAGCTACCCTAGAATCCAAAACAGGGAAACAACTGACTCCCCCAGAAAAAGAAATCCTCAAAGCTGCTTGGGATAACGAAACCTACAGCAACGTTGCCGAAAGCTTATATCTCAGCGTTGGCTATATTAAAGATTTAGCTTGGCTGTTATGGCAATGCCTTTCAGATGCCTTCGAGGAAAAAATCACCAAGAATAACTTTCGACGGGTAATAGAAACGCATTGCACCACCTCCACTCCCCGTGAAGAAGAAATAGCAGAAAATGACACTGATGAAAGTTCAGACACCAAAGGCAATATCTTAATTGTTGACGACCTGATCGAAAACCTACGATTCTTAACAGACATATTAATCCAACGCGGTTATAAAGTTCGCAGCATCACCAACGGGAAGATGGCATTAAGATCGATCCGCAATCACCCTCCCGATGTCATTTTACTCGATATTAAAATGCCAGAAATGGATGGTTATGAAGTCTGCCAAGCCCTAAAAGCCGATGAAATTACCTCAGAAATCCCGGTGATTTTCTTAAGTGCGCTAGACGAAGTTATCGATAAAGTAAAAGCTTTTAAAGTAGGTGGAGTAGATTATATCACCAAACCTTTTCAATCCGAAGAAGTTATTGCGAGGATTCACACTCAACTCACCATCCAACAACAAAAGCACCAGTTGAAAGAACAAATAGAACAACATCAACAAACCGCAGAAATTCTCTATCAATCTCGAATTTTACTGGCGAATTTGTTGAACAGTTCCCAAGATGGAATTGCCGCCGTGCAAGCAGTAAGAGATACGATAACTGAAGAAGTTAACGATTTTCACTGCTTGGTGGTTAATCCTGTCTTTGCTAAGTTATTTGGTCAAAAACGAGAACAGATCATGGGTAAGTCTACCCTAAAAAAACTTTTTGACCGACTTACTCCCCCGCTGTTTGATTTACTTCTAGAAGTAGTTGAAACGGGAGAAGTGCTCGAACAAGAATTTTATTGGAAAAATAATAACCAGCAGATATACTATTACTTAACTGCCGTTAAATTTGGAGATGGTTGTTCGATTACCGTTCGCGATATCACAAATATTAAGCTACTTGAATTTAAGATGAAGATAGAATCGCAGTTAGAATAATAAGTAGTCGGACATAAATAAACGATGCTGTGTAAAGAAAGATTAAGGTATCCGAAAAAAGCACTTTATTATCGACAAAAGACAGAACTATTCTCTATGGAAGTGATACCTTTTTACTTCATAAGTAGTCGGACATAAATAAACGCTTATATAACTTGTAGGGTGGGCGCTCGCCGAAACCATATTAGCTTTCTTGTTACAAGATTTTTGCGGCGAGCGCCCACCTTACGTTTATTTATGTCCACCTACTTAGTAATTCAGAAAAATTTAGTTTCTTTAAGAAACAGTCCATAATACTCTGTTCCTCTTAATCGCGAGGGTAATTTTTACCACAGATGAACGCAGATTCAGGCAGATATTTTCTGCAAAGTTTTTACGCCACTGATGCAACTGGACATGATATAATTAGGGCTTGCTGAATAATTGATCGCAAACCAATAACAGGAGCGATCAATATATTCAAGCTCGATTTAATATAGGTTTTTCTTGCGTTAATCTCCTCAAAATATAATTGGAGATTATCTTCAATTCAAAAACAGGTGTTGTTTTGCCCGTTCGACATAAAAACACACAAAAAACCCGGCGCAACCAGGTAGAAAGGTTCATTACTAAAAAAGTAATAGCAATGGCTGTTTGGGAAGTATTATCAAGTTTTGCCATCACTAGATTCAAGCTAAATCTTCTTTTTCCTTGTCCAAATTTGCCCTCAATTGCATTCCTAATTCTCTCATCTTCTAAGGCTTGTTTCTTGGTTTCCTTACTCACATTTGCTGGTGGCCTTCCTAACGGAGGCCCACTGATTCTAATTCCTCTTTCTTTACACCAGGCTCGATTTTCCCTGGTTCGATAAATGCGATCTGCATGGACTGATTCTGGGTAATATCCTGTGTAATTTTTAAAGGCTTCTATTTGTGCTTTTAAGTCTCCTGATTCATTAAAGTTATCCCAACTTATCCGGTCTAAAAATACATATCCTTCAATGCAACTCGCTGACA
>NZ_JAQMUA010000206.1:0-4662 GCF_028330895.1 Kamptonema animale CS-326
CTATAGTGCCTTAGACGTTCCCAACGACCCCATGTATAACAAGCAGTGGAACCTCCGCAGCATCAACGTGGAAGCCGCTTGGAACGAAACTAAAGGCGACGGCGTAACCGTAGCTGTAATTGACACAGGCATCACAGTCGTCCCCGACTTAAAAGATACTAAATTCGTCCCTGGCTACGACTTCGTGAACGATCGCGCCGAAGCCTTTGACGATAACGGACACGGAACCCACGTCGCCGGGACTGTCGCCCAATCTACCAATAACGGTTACGGCGTAGCCGGCATCGCCTACCAAGCCGCCTTAATGCCTCTCAAAGTCTTAAGCGCCCAGGGTGGTGGTACTGTTTCCGACATCGCCGAATCGATCAAATTTGCCGCTGACAACGGCGCAGATGTAATTAACATGAGTCTCGGCGGTGGTGGCGAAAGTCAACTCATGGAAGATGCGATCGCCTACGCCCACAGCAAAGGCGTAACCATCATTGCGGCCGCCGGTAACTCCGCTGAAAATTCGGCATCCTATCCCGCCCGCTATCCCCACGTCATCGGCGTTTCTGCCCTCGGCCCCGACGGCGAAATGGCCCCCTATTCCAACTTTGGCGCAGGAGTCGATATCTCTGCCCCCGGCGGTTCGGAAGCTGGCAAAATCCTACAAAGTACCATTGACCCAGAAACGGGTGCAGAAGTGTTTGAAGGCTACCAAGGCACTAGCATGGCCGCCCCCCACGTCGCCGGAGTTGCAGCCTTATTGAAGGCCACAGGCGTTACTGAACCAGACCAAATGCGGAATGTCTTATTGCAATCAGCGCGAGTTGTCGCCGAAGATCCCCTCAACCACTTTGGCGCAGGTCAACTCGATGCAGCCGCAGCAGTTCAGCTAGCAAATAAAGGTCAAGTCACCTTTCGCGATTTCTTCCGCTGGTTGCGGGATAACGGCTATCTGAATCCCCGCTTTTGGATTGATGGCGGCGCTGTCGCCCTTTTACCTAAATTAGCGATGGTAATCGGTTCCTATATGCTGGCTTGGTTCTTGCGGAATTATTTCCCCTTCCAATGGAGTTGGGGATTTTCTGGTGGTTTAGTTGCTGGCAGTTCGGGGTTATTCTTCCTGCGAGGTCTTTATATCTTCGACCTTCCCCAATGGCCTTTACGGATGATGGGCAGTTCTATTCCTGAACTTGGCAATACAATTCCGGGTAGTGCGATGCTGAATCCAATTTTTGCCAGTGCGTTAATTCCGTTTGTTTTAATTGCCCTATTTTTAGGACATCAAGAATGGAAATGGATCGCTATTGGTTCAGCAATTGGTGTTTCTAGTTGTTTAGCTGTAAGTGCCGCAGTATCCCCCTCTGTCTGGGGTGTGGGTACGGGTTTGCCAGCTCAAATTTTCTTGATTGTCAATGCTTTACTGTGTTTAGTAATAGCACGTTTAGCACTTAAATCGGAGGTAAGAACTGCATGAGTATCACTGTTAAAGGTGTCATTGAACGCAAAGGATTAGGGCCTGGTACTTGGGCTTTAGTAAGTGATAGTGGCGAGACTTATGAACTTAAGGAAGTTCCCTCTGAGTTAAAAAAAGCCGGTCAGAAAGTCAGCGTTAAGGGTGAAGTGCGAAAGGACGTGATGACTTTTGCGATGATTGGCCCAGTGTTGGAAGTGCAATCTTTTGAGGTTGATGGTGATTAGTTGATAGTAAGTTTGTCGCCAGGGTGAAAAAAAACCCCCAGCCAGAATTGGTTGGGGGTTATCCATCAGGGTGCATCTACTAATTTAGTCTCCACTAGGAGGGGGAAAGTTTCAGGATAATTTTTAAAATTTTCTTTGGCGCTAGGGAAAATAAAAAACCCTAGCCGTAATTGGTTAGGGTTCATCTATCAGGGTGCATCTACTAATTTAGTATCCAGTCAGAGGGGGGATGTTTCAGGATGATTTAGAAATAGCGATCGCATCCTAGAGTGTCAATTCGATCGCAAATTCCGCACATCCTCAATGCTGAGTCCCGTTGTTTGAGCGATCGTTTCATCATCCAGGCGATCGAGCAAATTCCGCGCGATCGCCAGCTTTTCTTCTTGTAGAGCTTCTTGAACGGCTTTAATTATAGCTCCTTGTTGGTCATAAATAAACATTTCTCGCCGTTCTAGATCCTCCAATTCCTCACGAGTTAAATTCACTTGATTGGCGATATCAAAAGCTTTATGAATCTCTGGAACGCTATCCATTATTTCCGGGATATCCGTTATCGCCCTCGCATATTTGATGAAATAAATCCATTTATCTGCCAGAGTTTCTAGCTGGTGTACTTCTTTAGTAAATTTTGGAAGTTCTACAAATACTAACTCCATGCTATTATCGGTATATTGGAGATTTGTACTTGCTTCTTTATAGATAAATCTTGAAATTAGTCGATCGCTATTTGCAAACATCTCGAAATCAGTCAGTGTTAATGCAATTACTGGCTTGAGCATTCGGTAGCCTTCTCCTTTCTGCAATTGAAAGGCGTAAGTTTTGGCGGCATTGTACAAAACTCTCTTGCCGAAAGATTCTACGTTTAATACTTGCATTTCAATAATAACTAGCGTACCATCCGCGAGTTTGGCTTTTACATCTAAATAAGTATCTTTCAAACCTTCGACTCTGGGTGGTAGGTTGGGGTTGATAATTTCTAAGTCTTCGATGGTAGGATTGCCATCGTAAATCATGGCATTGAGAAAACTAATGAGAATGTCTTTGCTTTCTGAGGAGCCAAATATTTTTTTGAAGGCGTAATCGGTTTTGGGGTTGATGAATGTCATGATTAAAATTGGGAATGACGACCGATATTTTGATTCTATCATCAGGGCGATTGGACTTGACGGGTGCGATCGACTGATGAGATTCCGAGCTATCCTCACGATTGAAAGTCATAAGCTCGATCGAACTTGACGGGCGATGCTTGTAGCTGCCTACGCCTAAGCGCTTTTCTAGATAGACGCAATTGGAAGTATAATAAAATTGAAGTGTAAAAAAGGGAAAAATGGCAGCGCGGGATCTGTTTCACGAATCTGTTAAAATTGCCCTTCAAAAAGAGAATTGGGTGATTACTGACGATCCGCTAAAGGTGGAAGCAGGTGGAGCAAAGTTTGAAATTGATTTGGGTGCAGAGCGCTTACTCGCAGCAGAAAGGGCGGGAGAGAAAATCGCCGTTGAAATCAAAACATTTTTGGGGGACTCCCCAATTACAGATTATCATGCGGCATTAGGACAGTTTTTAAATTATCGACTTGCTTTAGAAATCAAGGAACCGGATCGCAAGCTGTATTTAGCAGTTCCTATTGCAGTACATGAAGCTTTTTTTCAGAGGGAGTTTTTGCAAATCTCGGTAGAGAGACATCAAGTTAATCGCATTATTTACGATCCAATAAATGAGGTGATTGTACAATGGATAAGTTAGAACATTATCGTCAGTCGATTCAAGCATTATTAACCGAATATGTCGCAACTCCGATCTCCAATGGTGCGATCGAATCGCAAACAATTTTTGATACGCAGCGGGATCATTATCAAGTGACAAATGTTGGTTGGGATGGGCATCGGCGCGTGTATGGATGCGTGCTGCATTTGGATATTAAGGATGGCAAGATTTGGTTGCAACAGAATACAACGGAGATACGAGTCGCCCATGAGTTGGTGGCAATGGGTGTGGCAAAGGAGGATATTATCTTGGGATTTCAAGCACCCTATGTACGCGAGTGGACTGGCTTTGGGGTGGCTTAAAAACGAGAAATTCATGGAATTTTTAGCACAGCGATCGCGATTGACTATCCAAGATTAAGGATCTACTATCCCCTGTAATATCTGGAGGTAATATCAACAGATCATGGTATTATATAAGGCATATTTCTCTTGTGTTTAGGTTGCGATTCATGGATATTACAGCTACCTTAAATGAAATTACAGCCCTCAGCATCAAAGACAGAATTATTCTGGTGCAAGCAATCTGAGATAGTATTGCTGCCAAGCAAGCTTACCCTGATTTGACAGAGCCTCAAAAGCGAGAACTCGATCGCCGGATTGATGACAATGAGATGAATCCAGACAATGTATTGACATGGGAGAAAATCAAAGCATCGGTTAGGAAACAATGATGAATTACGCTCTAGTATTTCGTCTTAATATCTAATTGTGATATTGTTCGTAATTGATTCAGCTTTTAATAAACTGATCGACTTTCTAAAGCCGTAATAATATTACCTTCTACATCTTTAATAGCAGCCATAATGCTATTTTCATGAGCTTTAAGAATTGACCATTTTACCTCATTAAAAAATTCTAAAATATTTTGGCGTAAAGCAGGTTTAGAATCCTTTACCATATTGCTATAATCCCACACATCAAAAATTAAAATACCTAAACCTAGAACTGGATCTAAAATTTGAGCGCCAACTTTTGCAATCATAGCTCCTGCGGCTTTACCTGCTATTTTAGCAGCCACTTTACTAGCAAAACTTATGGCTAGTTTATAACCTATCCCTGTCGCTAAAATTAAGTAGTCAGACAAAATTAATTACATAGGTTTCTCCAAATTCTCGGAGAATTTTTTCTACAGATGCCACAAATGTTGACCAATTTTTGTAAGCATCTATTTCAATCCATTCATACTTAATAAACCGCCATAAGATTTCA
>NZ_JAQMUA010000207.1:0-12200 GCF_028330895.1 Kamptonema animale CS-326
CCATAATTGCTGTGGCTCTTGACTTAATGAATCCGAAACATTTAAAAAATTGGTTTACTAACTGCTGCTACTGTACCTCATAACATCCGGAAGTGCTGTATATCTAGTTCTGATGATCGTGCGGGTACTTTTAAGCTGGTTTCCCAATATTAACTGGTTCGATCCGCCGTTTTCGATCTTGAGTCAGTTAACCGATCCTTACTTAAACCTATTCCGTTCGATTATTCCCCCTTTGGGCGGAATTGACTTTTCTCCCATGATTGCGTTTTTTGTCCTCCAGATTGCCGCTCAACTTTTAACCGGTTTGTTAGGTAATTTGCAAACTGCGATTTAGTTGCGAAGGCTTTATCTTAACAGCTTCCAGTCTGCTAAATGTTGGTAACTGCTAGCAAGGGTTGAGCAAGCTTTCAAGTTGCAGTAAGCGGATGATGGCCTCTAACATCATCCTATTTTTTTGCCGATTTTAAGTAGAAGGAAGAAGGAAGAAGGTTTATACAGTCAGCTTTTTAGCCATCCTTATCTTATGTTTAATTAGGTGGATTCACTTAGCGCCGTACTTTACCTGTAAAACCAGTTGCTTTAAATTGCTTGAGTTCTAAAGGAGTTGGTTGATTAGCAGCAACAGAGATACGGATTTCAAAATCGCTAACTCCTGGGGGAACTTCTTCAATCGAACCCACTCTAGTACGGTTTTGCATGACGGAATTACCTTGAGCATCGTAGATGCGGCCGAAAATGTCGGCATCAAAGACTGTTTTGCCAGATGTATTTGAGGCTTTGCCTGTTACTAGAAAGCAGTTAGCTGCCATGCTAGAACCGCTGGTGACTGTTCCTTCTGCCATTTCTGGAGGACAGTCGTGATAAGAAATATCGGATAGCTTAATTTGTGTCAACGCTAAAGCGGGGGGAACCCACAGCCAAGTTAAAATTCCTATTAGGCAAGAAATGACAACATTAGTAAAAGCTTTAAAGCGCATAAATTTTATCTTTTCTGATAATTCTACAGTATAGCAGAAGGAAGAAGGAAGATTGGGAGAGGGGGAAAATTTTTCCCCAATTAGCAATTAGCAATTAGCAATTAGCAGTTAGCAGTTAGCAGTTAACAGTTAACATTTAACAATTTCATTTCAGTGTATCTTTAAGGACTGTTCGAGCTGCTAATTGATTGCGAGTAGAAGTCAAAATTTCCGCCTCGCGTTCGAGTCTAGCTGCGGTATCTTGCATTTCTAATAAACCTTGTTGCTCTGTTGCTACGCCGTAAAGATTGCTAGCAACCCAGTGGGATAATTCAGTAGGTAGACTAGGAATATCTTCTGGTAATTCAATAGCTTGATCCATCAATTTGCCAGATAGTCGAACTACATCCCGTAGCAATTGTTCAACTTCCCTGGCTGGCAATAAACCAAACTTCGCGCTGGCTTGTTAGCAAACTATACTCAAAGTTAACAATTTGTTGTGTATCTAAAGCCAACCGGATTTGACTCTGAAAAATCTCGGCATTTTCTCCAAAAAATTGTTCTATAGTTTGACCGAGAATGTCGGTGTCATCTGGGTAAAATCTGGTAGAATTTGTAGGGGCAACTTTGATACTAAAATCCTCAGCGTCAATCAGTAATACGATGTCATTCATCGCTTCAAAAAACATCCGAATTGCCGCCTCCGAAGAGCGAAGTTTATCTTCTAATAATTGACGATCCCAAATTTCCTTCTCCAGGCGCTCATTTTGCTCTGCCAGTTTCTTTTGCAACTCGCGCAGTCGCAAATGGTTCTTAACTCTGGCGAGAATTTCTTCTATGCGAAAAGGTTTTGTAATATAATCTACCCCTCCCACACCAAAAGCTTTTAGTTGATCTGCCGCATCGTTCAAAGCACTGATAAAAATAATCGGGATATCGCGAGTATTTTCCGCAGCTTTCAGGTGTTGGCAAACCTCGTAGCCATCCATCTCTGGCATCATAATATCCAGCAAAATTAAGTCAGGGGAAAATGACTTCGCTGCCTTGAGAGCCATTGTACCTTTGGATACGCCTCGAACTTTATAGCCTTGTTCTGTCAGCAAATCAGAAAGCAGCCGGAGGTTATCCACCATGTCGTCTACAATCAAGATAGAGGCTGTGACACAATCGTTAGGTAAGCTGTTCATTGTGGCTATTCATTGCTTCATAGAAGTTATCTAAACCTATTTGACGAGCACCTCAACTTCGCTATATGTACAAGTTTATAAGACGTTGGTAGGTTATTCAAGGAAAAATCTTTCGTTAGTTCCCTATCATAAAAATACCTCGATCTTTCACCACTGAGGAGCAGAAGCAATCAACTCTACTACTTTTTCCGCCTCCAAAGGTTTAGAAAATAAGTATCCTTGGCTGAAGTGGCAGTCTAAATTTCTGAGTTGGTCTAGTTGTTGAGTCGTTTCTATGCCTTCAGCGATTACATTCATTCCCATTGTCCTGGCAATACACATAATTGCTGGAACCAGTCCTAAATTTTCTGAATTACCGTCTAAGCGTTGCACAAAGGATTTGTCAACTTTCAGAGTATTGACCGGAAATGAGTTGAGATAACTCAGAGAAGAATATCCCATGCCAAAATCATCGAGGCTTAACTGAATTTGCCTGGCTCTTAATTGTTGGATAATGAGGGCAGCCGATTGAGTGTTTTCTATGATTGCACTTTCAGTAATTTCGAGTTTTAAGCACTGAGGGTTAAGTTGGGTTTCGGCGAGAATTGCATCAATTTGCTCAATTAAGTCTGCTTGGGCAAATTGGTGTGCTGAAAAATTGACGCTGACGCTGAAGGACTCTCCGGCAATTCCTGCTATTTGCCATAGGCGTAACTGACGACAAGATTCTCCCAATACCCAATTGCCAATCGGAGTAATTAAACCTGTTTCTTCTGCTATGGGAATGAAGTCTGCTGGATAAATTAAACCTCTGGTGGGATGCTGCCAACGCAGCAGTGCTTCTACTCCCGCAATTTTTCCAGTTTTAAGGTCAATAATTGGCTGGTAGTGTACGCAAAATTCTTTTTTGATGATGGCTTTTCGCAGGTCGGTTTCTAACTGTAAAAATTGGGAAGCTTTCTCGCGCATGGTGCTATCAAAAATTTGATAGCGGGCTTTTCCCTTTTCTTTGGCGCGGTTTAAGGCGCTATCGGCATCTCGCAGGATATGTTCTGGCTGACTATATTCTCTGCTGCCTGAAGCAATGCCAATGCTAGCACTGACAAATACTTCATATCCTTGCAATTGAAAGGGAAAAGTAAGTTTTTTTATGATTTCGCTAGCAACTTTTGTGGCAGTGCTGATATCTTGTCTATCGGGGAGTAAAATAGCGAATTCGTCATCTCCTAACCGTGCAAAAATATCATCTGGACTTAAATCAGCTTCTAAGCGGCGAGCAACGGCGGTTAGCAGTTCGTCTCCGATGTGATAGCCAAGAGAATTATTGATGATTTTAAAGCGATCGCAGTCTAGAGATAGCACAAAAAACCGATAGTTTGAATCTATTTTGGCACGATTTAGGGATGTTTCTAGAGCCTCAATAAATGATGCTCGGTTTGGTAAGTTGGTGAGCCGATCGCGCAATGCCATTTTTAGTTTAGCATTGACAACTTCTAGCTGGATTTGATATTCTTTGGCTTCTTGTTTAAATTCAGCACTCATTTGCATAATTTCCTCTCTTGCTGCCTTCAAATTTAGTTGTTTTTCAATTTTTATCAGGATTTCATCTAAACTGAAAGGTTTATTAATATAATCGCAACATCCAAACTTAAATGCTTTCACTCTTTCTTCATTTTCAGTCAAAAAACTCAAAAATATCACAGGTATTTCTGCTGTTTTGGGATTTGACTTCAATCGCTGACAAACCTCATATCCATCCATGTGTGGCATGATAGCATCTAATAAAATTAAATCGGGAATTACTACTTCTGCGGCTCTTAATGCTGCTTGTCCGCTAATAGCTTTGCGAACGTTGTAACCCTGCTGTATTAGTAATGAAGAAAGTAAGCGCAAGTTGGCGGGTGAGTCATCAACGATCAGGATTTCTGCCGATTTGAGGTAACTTTTATTCTCGTTCATGGCTGCTTATGCCTTCTGCGTAGATGATTTCACTGTTCACTAATTTGGTCGGTTCATTTGTTATGACCGCTAGATCGATAACTATATTTTTGAATGGGACAAAGAATTTTGGGGAGAAGATAGTGATTTTAAGGAGAAGTTAAGGAAAATTGGGAGAGGGGGTGAGGGGTAGAGGGGGAGAGAGACAGAGGGGGGATGATTAAATTAACTTCAGGATTTATCCCAATTCTTTAAATGCTAACTACATATAAAACCTTATGTTATACGATCGTGCAAAATTTGAATAGTTATTATCTGTAGTTCTAGTTTCAAGAAGTGGGATTACACGCGATCGCAGTACGATCGCCATCTTCGCGGTAAAGTCACCGCCTTTGCGGGCGACCTGCGTAGGGAAAGAAGGGGCTAGGGGCTACGATGCTCAGGGCTAGGGGAAGATGGGGAGATGGGGAGGATGGGGAAGATGGGTAATTAGCGATTAGCCATTAGCGATTAGCCATTAGCAGTTAGCCATTAGCAGTTAGCCATTAGCAGTTAGCCATTAGCAGTTAATATTCAATAGCCCCCAAGGCTTTTAACGTCGCCTTTTGAGCTTCTGTCAGTCCCGTAACTCCGGTAATATTCATCCCTTCATAAATCCTTTCGGGCCTCAGCGTATCCAAGCATTCTCCAGTTTCCACATCCCAAACCTTTACAGTTTCATCATTACTACCACTGGCGAGAGTTTTACTGTCTTTGGCGAAGGCCACAGACCAAAGGTTGCTACCGTGACTTTCCAATACCTTGACGCATTGACCCGTAAGGCTGTCCCAAATCCTTACTGTTTGGTCAGCGCTAGTGCTTGCGAGTAGTTTACCGTCAGGACTAGAGGCGATCGACCAAACTAAACTCCTATGTCCTTCTAAGGTTTGCCGGCATTCCCCAGTTTCGATATCCCAAACTTTGATGGTGGTATCTTCGCTAGCGCTGGCTAGGGTTTTCCCATCGCGATCAAAGGTGACTGACCAAATTAAACCTTGATGTCCGAACAGGGTTTTTAGACATTCACCAGTGTTGATATCCCAAAGTCGAATTGTTTGGTCGGCGCTGCTGCTGGCGAAAAACTTGCCATTGGGGTCAAAGGTTACGGATAAAACCCAACTTTCATGGTCTGAGAAAATTTGCAGAGTGCGGCTGGTGTTGATATCCCACAGCCGAATTGTGCGATCGCTACTTCCGCTAGCTAAAATCCTACCATCGGGACTAAAGGCTACTGACCAAACGCAACCTGTATGTCCCAAAAGGGGCGTTTTTACCCGACCAGTATTTACTTCCCAAAGCCAAATTGTTTTGTCTTCCCCTGCGCTAGCTAGGGTTTCGCCGTTGGGACTAAATGCTACGCTGCGAACTGATTTCTGGTGGCGGTGTAGGGTTTTGAGACATTGGCGAGTTTCTCTGTCCCAGAGAGTCACTATGCCGCTTGCGCCGCCACAGGCGATCGCTAGGCTAGCATTAGGGATCGCACCTGGTGCTAAATTCTGGCTAATGGCAACCGACCAAACTGAATTTGCATAACTTTGGATAGTGTGAAACTCAGCGATATCCTCTGTTTCGCCTAGTTGCCATAAACGCAAAGTTTGCTTGTCGCTGGCGGCAATAATTTGGCCATCGGTACTGAATGCTACTGACCAAACTTGACTGCTAAATCCTGAGAGAGTTTGCCAACATTCTCCAGTTTCAATATGCCAAAATTTGATAACTTTGCCATCACCTCCGATGAAGGTTTGGCCATCGGGACTAAAGACGATAGACCAAACAAAAGTTAGGTTGTTGGCGATGGTGTGCCGACATTCTCCAGTTTTGACATCCCAGAGTTTGATGGTTTGAGTATCGCAGGTGGCAAGGATATCGCCATCAGGACTAAAGGCGATCGCGGAAATTTGACTATCGCTACCTTGGAGAATTTGGTGACACTCAAATGTATCAACTCGCCAAATTCTGATAGTTCGATCGTTACTACCTGTGGCGAAGGTTTTGCCGTCGGGGTTGAAGGCAATGGCATTGATGCTATCGGTGTGTCCTTCTAGAGTTTCGATACAGTTTCCGTTGATATCCCAGAGTTTGATCGTGCGATCGCTACTACAACTAGCTAACAATTGACCATCTGGGTTAAATGCGATCGCCCATACCCAATCTCCATGACCTTGCAAAGTTTGGCGCAATTCTCCATTTGGCAGGGCCCACAGTCGAATTGTCCAGTCAAAGCTACCGGAAGCCAAGGTTTCGCCATCGGGGGAAAAGCTTAAAGACCAAACTGCACCGGTATGGCCTAGCGATCGAAACAAAAGTTTCCCATCTTCAACTTGCCACAAACGCACCTCTCCATCTGCGTGTCCCGTCGCAATCTTTCCTCCATCTGGACTGAAAGCAACGCTGTAAATATTAGCAAAAGTTTCGCTAAAAACTGACTTCCCTAAATTTGCTTTTTCAAAGTTAACTCGGCGCAAATTCACCCCTTGCAGGTAAGCTTGCCAAATCGTCAAGCCAGAAAAATCAATCGCACTTAAATCCGCTTGCAAATTAACAAGTAAATTGAGTAAATTACCAGCGGTATAGCCGGGAGTTGAGAGAGAATCAGAATGCAAATAGGAAAGAATAATTGTCAAAGCAGAAATCAAATTTTCCCGCGTGCCAAAACTCGTTAATAATTCGTCAATTATCGGCTGGAGAATCGAATTCACTTGGGAAGAACGGATAAACTCTTGAGATTCAGCTTTGATTAAAGCATGATGCTTAAACAAGTTAAGATTGCCGAGTTTTCCTGACTCTGCAACGGCACGAATTTCTGTACAAACTTGCTCAGAGAAGCGGTTGCTTACATATTCCATCACCGCAGGTTGTAAAGTCAAAAGTTGACCCGATCTAGCTGTCTGAGTTTCGATTAGAGAACGCCAACCGATAAATTCTAAAGTTTCTAAAAGTCTTCCCACCGATACCAGCGGCACAATATCAGCGCGAAGTTTGGCAAAATTCACAGGTTCTCGGTTAATTGCCAACCAGTAAAGAATTTGCTGCTCTAAAGGAGACAAACGTTCAAACTGCTGTTCTAAAAGACTGCGAATGCCGTTAAAAACTGTTGTACCTTGAGTCAGAAATTCGGCAATATTACCGACAAATAGTTCCTGAATAGAAGTAGCAACAATTTTCAAGGCTAATGGATTTCCCTGATATAATTCAGTCACTATGCTGACTTGAATTGTGTTACTTTGCACGCCTTTAGCTATGAAAATTTTTTCGGCTTCCGAGTCGGACAAACCTTTTAAATGCCAAGAGCGAACTGGCAAAGATTCGCCTTCTATAGAAGCAATGCCTTGGGGTTTTTCTCGACTGGTTAATACTAGGCAGCTTTGGTGGGAAATTTCTGCTATCTGTCTAAATAATTCGCCATAATCTTGATAGCCTTCGCGATATCTTCCCGCTGGAGAACCTGATTTTAAAAGTGTTTCTAAATTATCAATAATTAGCAAGCAACGCTGTTCGCGCAGATAATGGCATAGCCGGGAAATTTGACCGCTAACTGATTTGGGTAAATTTGCTGCTGTTTCTTGCTGTTGAGAAAGGAATTGGATAATTTGAGGGAGGAGTTCTTCTAAAGGTGGCGCATTACGAAGGGATCGCCAGATTAAAAAGTCAAAATTATCTTGAAGTTCTTCTCCTAGTTTTACTGAGAGTGCTGTTTTGCCAATGCCTCCCATTCCTAATAGTATCACTAAGCGGCAGTTATCATTTTTAATCCACTGTTTAAGGCTTTCTAGTTCTGAGTCTCTGCCATAAAATAGGGAAACATCAATTGCTTCTCCCCAATCATCTTGGCATTGTCTACTGTTGCCATCACCCACAAAAGCAACTACTTCTTCAATTCCCGGCTGCGTGTAATCCTGTGCTGCCATTTCAATCCCTAACACCTGGAAAACTAGGCGTAGAGAACTTTCATCTGTGCCGCTTGTCCCTCGCAAGATTTTTCTGACTGTCGTTAAATGCAAACCTTGAGCGCTAATTAATTGCGACTGTTCCGAAATTTTCGAGGGGTTATAGGTGACACCAGTTTTAGCCTCTAATTCGCTAATCCGGTTTTGTAGCTTCTTCGCTCCCGCAGGAGTGAGAATATAACCGCGATGGCGCTTAGATTTAGCAGTTTGTGTTGATTTCACAGCTCTTAGTAGATGTTAGATTTGGGATCGCCAAATTTTCCTAGCTTCCTGATACAACCTTTGTGAGATTCGCTCAATTTTTGGATTTATTTGCTTTGTAGTCAAAGTTTGAAACTCTGACAAAATCACATCCAAAAATATTTTTGGAGTCAAGCTATGATTATAGGACTAATGCTTCGAGTTTGCGCGGGCCTGCAATTGTTCTATGCTTGGCTCGCAATCAAACAATTGCGTAGATAAATGCGTAAGTCCTAGAGTATTAATAAAAATAGGTGCTGGTATTTGTTGCACTCATGTAAGACTATGAGTATGAATGCGTTTAAGTACATTATATGACGAGTCTTTTGATTCCCAACCCTATAGTCAAAAATCAAATTATTTGGGAAATAAACTGGAGTAGACTGACTGAAGACTACCCCAGTGCTGCCACGGAATTCTAATTCTGTATCTAAAATATCATTATTATGGCTAAAAGCTGAGTTTCAACCAAACTTTACAAACCTTAATATATTAGGTATTACCTCAGAGCTTCGCAAAACTTCTAATTTTGTGAGGACGGGCGCAGATATTGTTTGTAAAGGCGTAGTCTCAGAGGTAACTTTACTGCCGAGACTGCGACCTACAAAGCGATTTCCGTTAGTCCTAATTATCAAGGATGTGACAAAGCTGAGCTAAAGTAAAATAGTAATCTTTATCAATTCCTAATAAAGCTGAGCAGGAAACTAAAAATGAGTCAGTATATCCTGGCTATTCTCACCGCGATTATCATCGGCTACGCTGTAAATTCGTCTGTGAGAGTGATCAGCGGAGGTGAGGAAGGTTTAGTCGAACGTTTGGGTCAATACAAGCGAACAATCAAATCTGGACTCAATTTTATCATTCCGTTGATAGAAAAGGTCGTTTACGTGGATACAACGCGCGAACGGGTTTTAGATGTAGAACCTCAACCGACTATTACTAAAGATAATGTAGCTCTAGAAGTAGATGCCGTACTATATTGGCGGATTTTGACTTTGAGGAAAGCTTATTATGAAGTCCAGGATATTGAGGCGGCAATTGGGAATATGGTTTTAACTACCATTCGCTCTGAAGTTGGTCAATGGGAAATGAAGCAGACTCTTTCTCGAACTGATATCATTAGTAAAAATTTGCTAAGTAAATTGGATCAGGCTACGGCGAATTGGGGTGTAAAGATTATCCGCGTTGAGATTCAAAGTATTACTCCTCCTAAAGTTGTCCGGGAATCGATGGAGTTGGAACGGGCTGCGGAGAGCGAAAAACAAGCTATGATTACTAAAGCTGAGGGTAAAGCGGCATCTATTGAACGTCTTGCTACAGCTTTAAATTTAGAGCCGAATAGTGAAGAGTTTAGAAAATTTTTGATTGCTCAAACTTATGTAGAAGCCAATAGCAAATTGAGTGAAAGTGCCAATTCAAAAATAATTTTTATGGACCCCAAAGCGTTATCAGAGGCTATTAGTGGGTTGATGGGAGAGTCAGAGAATAATACTTAAAAATAATACTTAAATAATCATCTTTAAGGAGGGCGATGCCTACGGCTGGTGTAGCTGCGGCGCTTTTTTAAAGCTTACCTTCTAAATATAGCATCAGCAACTTGACAAACATCGCGCATTTCTTTAACATCGTGAACTCTGAGGATATCAGCGCCGTGCGCGATCGCACTTGTGCAAGCCGCCGCTGTCCCCCAGATTCTCTGCTGAGGATCGGGTTGATTTAAAATATGACCAATAAAGCTTTTGCGAGATACACCCACTAAAATCGGACAAGCTAAGTCCTTAAATTTTCGCAACCGCCGTAATATTTTTAAGTTTTGGTTATAAGTCTTGGCAAAACCAATTCCAGGGTCTAAAATGATATTAAATCTATTAATTCCGGCGGCAAGTGCTGTTTCAACTCGACTCTCTAAAAACTGATAAATCTCCCCAATTAAATCTTGATAATCTGTCAATTGTTGCATTGTTTGCGGCGTACCCCGAATGTGCATTAATATAATTGGAACTCCCAATTTTGCCGCCGTTGGCAACATTTCTGGGTCAAAAGTAGCAGCGGAAATATCATTGATTATATCAGCGCCGGCATCGATCGCAGCTTTGGCAACAGCGGCGCGTGTTGTATCAATAGAAATCGGCACTGTAGCGCAAATATTTTTCCTAGAGCGCAAGATTTCTACTAAGGGAATAACTCGATTTAGTTCTTCTTCTAGGGTAATTTCAGGAGCACCAGGCCGAGTTGATTGGCCGCCAATGTCGATAATATCAACACCATTTTCTACCATTTTCTGAGCTTGTGCTGTGGCAGATTCTAGGGTGTTAAATTGACCGCCATCGCTAAAACTATCAGGGGTGACATTGAGAACACCCATGATGTAAGTGCGTTTATACCACTCAAAAGATTGACCTCTAATAGTTAATTTTCTTCTGTTATGCGTCATTTTTTTGAGGATTGTGCGAAAGCCAATCTATCACTTCTTCGGCATTGCGATCGGGTGGAAATACAGGATAGAATACCTTTTCTATGCGACCAGAAGATAGAATCAAGGTTAGTCTTTTAATAAAAGTCCTTGAATCAAGTTCAAAAGTTGGTAATTTTAAACTTTTGGTAAAAGCTAACTCTAAATCGCTTAATAATTCAAAGGGAAGATGCAATCGCTTAACAGCTTCTTGCTGATATTCCGTACTCTGTCCGCTCAAACCAAAACATTTTACACCCAGTGTTTTTAACTCTTGATAACGATCTCGAAAGGCACAAGATTGAGGCGTACAGCCTCTGGCACCAGCAATTTGATTCCAACCTTGGGGGATATTGTCTAGATCGGGTCTACCCGTAAGAGGATAGCAATAAACAACACTCCTACCCGCAAGACTTGCTAAATCTACAAAAATTCCCGCCGTTGACATCAAAGAAATTGCAGGAACTTGTAGACCTAAAAGGTGGTTAGTTGCCCCATCATCAACGGGTACGGGAAGATTTTGGGGTAACTCGTAAAGATTATCTGGTTTTGCCATAAAAACTAACAATTCCTAACGCAACCACCAATTACCAGTTACCAATTACCAATTACTAATTATTTGTAATTGACAATTCGAGCAAAACTTGCAGGTTCCAAACTCGCTCCACCGACTAATACCCCATCAATTTCTGGCTGAGCCATAATATCATCGATATTATCGGGTTTGACAGAACCGCCGTAAAGAATTGGCACATCAGGATTATTTAGTTTGCTACGAATTAAACCAATAATCCGATTAGCGTCAGTCGATTCGCAAGTGCGACCGGTACCGATCGCCCAAATCGGTTCATAAGCGATCGCCAACTTCTGCTGATCCACACCAATCAAATCCGTTGCTAACTGAAAAGCAATGTGAGTTTCTGCTTCACCCTCTTCCCGTTGTCGCAGACTTTCGCCTACACACAAAATCGGAATTAAACCATGCTGTTGAGCCGCCCTCAACCGCATATTTACAGTTTCGTCAGTTTCGCCAAAATATTGACGGCGTTCGCTGTGACCCACGATCGCATACCGTACCCCAATTTCTGTCAACATCGGGCCCGAAATTTCCCCCGTATATGCACCCGACTCTTCCCAGTGAACATTCTGAGCACCTAGCATCACACGACCCCCGTGCATATTTTTCGAGAGCAGGGTCAAAGCGGTGAAGGGAACGCATAGAATGACTTCCCGCTCTTCTGGAGTTTCAGTCAAGCAAGACGTGAACCCTTTAAGAAACTCCAGAGCTTCACTCTGGGTTTTGTACATTTTCCAATTGCCAGCAATAACTATTTTCCGCACGGACGACCTCAGTAGACCTCAGAACACTACAAAATTCAACATCAGTTTAAGGCTTTGCGGGGCATTTTTGTTAGTTTGCATTTAGGAATTACCCAGGTTTGACGTAACGCCGCCCTCTGGG